>NZ_JBSHAM010000059.1:0-20678 GCF_053611505.1 Amycolatopsis sp. NPDC054798
GCATCTTTCCCGCCTTGACAAGCACCCCCGAACCGTCAGCACACTGGGCTTCGGGGTGCCCCCACTCACCAGGGCGCAATGTCGCCGCCAGGCGACGAGCCCCGAACAAACTGCTCATTCATAATCAAAAACGCCCCCAACCCATGGAAGTCATTAGTCAACCGCTTCCGCCCAAAATAAAACTTCAAATCCCCAACATTAGTCCCCTCACAAATATCAGCGACATTAGTCAACCCATCACCCCCCACAGACACCTTCTGCAACACCCCCGCATACCCCCGCTGCGCCACCGCCGCATAAGCCCCCGGCAAATACCCCCGCTCCACCCCACGCGAAACAGTAAACGCATACATCGAAGACGCAGAAGTCTCCAGCCAGTTCCCAGCCTCCCCACCGCGATCGACCACCTGATACCACCGCCCAGTCCGCGGATCCTGAAACCGGCGATACCCCTCCGCCAGAAACCTCACGATCCCCACCAGCTCAGCCCGCCGAGGATGCCCGACAGGCAACACCTCGAGAATGTCAATCGCCGCCATCCCAAACCAGCCAACCGCCCGGGCCCAATGAAAACTGGAATGCTTCCCCGGCCCACCCGCCCAAGGCTGAGTCCCGCTCTCGTCGTAAGCGTGATAGATCAACCCCGTCGCAGGCTCCTTGAGATGCCCGAAGTAAACAGACAGATTCCGAGCAGCCTCCTCATAACAATAATCCGCATCACCAAAAACCTTGCCGTACAACGCAAGAAACGGCTGCGCCATATACACCCCGTCGCCCCACAACTGATGCTGACGACTGACCGCGTGCCACATCCCCCCGTCACTAGTACGCGGGTAACTCTCGAAACGTTTACGCAGCTGCTCAGCCGCTTTGCGATACTTGGCGCGACCAGTTTCGTTGTACAGCAACGGAAGCATCTGACAAGCACGCATCGAGTCAAGACTGCTGAAGCTGTTGGAGATCCCGTCGTCAGTGATGAATCGGTCGTACCACGCGACGACGTAATCGAGGTACCGGCGTTCCCCAGTGCGCCGATAGAACAGGTACTGCCCGTAGAAGTAGAGCCCAAGCGGATAACTCCACCCGCCGATAGACGCCGGGGTGTAGCGCTTCATCGTGGAGTCGATAACGGCCCGAGACCAATCGCGCACCCCCAACGCGCCCGCGGCCGCGGCCCCGCCCCCAGGCAACGCGAGCGCACCGAGCGCCGCCGCCGTCCCGGTCAGTACCGATCTTCTCGACACAGACATACGGATGTCCTTCCTGCTGTCGGCGGCGGCGGGAAAGGCTGTCGAACGACCTCTACTCGGCCGCGAAGCGGTCCGGCAAGGATCCTGTCCTGGATGTCCGGCCCTATCGCTGGATAGGCGCAGCGACCCCTCCGGTCAGCGGGAACCGGTCCGCAATGGACACCCAACCCGGGCGATTAGCCGATTTGTCGACGCGACCTGGAAGGTTCCGGCCAAACGGGGCGCGCCGACACGGTGCGGTCGGCCGGGTAGGAGGGCTCCGCAGCGATACCCTGACCGCGTGGGTATCTCGGCGTGGATCTGGTTCGTCATCGCCGCCGTCGCGCTGGTGGCTGGGCTTGGCCTGCTCTTCGCGGACCGGGCCAAGGAAGGCTCGCGCAACCGTGAGCGGCAGCGCTGGGCCCAGTTGCGCGGCTGGCAGTTCGTGGAAGAAGACGAACGGCTGCCCCGGCAGTGGTCGGGGGGCGCGATCGGCTACTTCGGCGCGGACGCGGCGGTGAACGTCGTCGCGGGCTCCACCTTCACCTCCGACGGCCGCCGTCCGGTGTTCATCTTCGACATCGAATCCCAGGGCCAGGTGCCCGCGGTGGTGGTGGCCGTGCGCTGCAACAAGACGCACCGGGTGCCGGTCGAGATGTGGCTGTCGAGCGTGCCGTTCCAGCGCGAGAACATGCCGGAGATGCTCGGCCCGATCGGCCAGCGCTACGCCTTCGCCGACGACTCCGAGGGGGCCCGCCAGGTCATCACCCAGGACCTGGTCGACGCGGCCGACCAGCTGGGCGGCGACGTCGGCGTGGCTTGGCTGGAGAACGAGTGGGTGCTGGCGAGCGTCGTGCCGGGCGCCGGGCCGTCGCGGCTCGAGCGACTGCTGCGCGACCTCGGCGAGATCGCCGACATCGTGGACCCGTTCGACGAGGACTACGACTCGAACCGCACCTGGACCCCCTCGGCGGGCACGCCGACCAGCGCTCCGTCGCCGGCGGACACCCAGGCCACGCGTCCGGTCGAGACGTCGGCTCCTTCTCCGGCGGACACCCGGATGACCGAGCGGCAGCCGTCCCCGCCCGCGCCGCGGACACCGCCGCCGGGCGGCGGCGCGACTCCGGTGTCTCGTCCGGGGGAACCGGAGCGCGGGGAAGACGCCTGATCGCTTGAGACGAGAAAGGGCCCCTTGAAGGAATCTGATTCCTTCAAGGGGCCCTTCGCTATCACCAGGACGTCAGACCCGCGACACCTTCAACGTGTCACCGGTCTCCAGCTCCGGCAGGTCCACCCGGACGGTGTCCCCGTCCCGGACCTCACCGGACAGCAGCTGCTTCGCCAGCTGGTCCCCGATCGCCGACTGCACCAGCCGGCGCAGCGGCCGGGCACCGTAGATCGGGTCGAAACCGTTCAACGCCAGCCATTCCCGGGCGCCGTCGGTCACCTCGAGGTGCAGGCGACGCTGGGCGAGCCGCTTGGCGAGCCGGGCGACCTGGATGTCCACAATGGACGTCAGCTGCTCGGTGCCGAGCGCGTGGAACACCACGATGTCGTCCAGCCGGTTCAGGAACTCCGGCTTGAACTGCCGTTGCACGACCTCCATCACCGCGTCGCGACGCTGGCGTTCGTCGAGCGCCGGGTCGGCGATCGCCTGCGATCCGAGGTTCGACGTCAGGATCAGGATGGTGTTGCGGAAGTCCACCGTCCGGCCCTGGCCGTCGGTCAGCCTGCCGTCGTCGAGGACCTGCAGGAGCACGTCGAACACGTCCGGGTGCGCCTTTTCGACCTCGTCCAGCAGCACCACCGTGTACGGGCGGCGCCGGACGGCCTCGGTGAGCTGGCCGCCCTGGTCGTAGCCGACGTAGCCCGGGGGAGCACCGACGAGGCGGGCCACCGAGTGCTTCTCGGAGTACTCGCTCATGTCGATGCGCTGCATCGCGCGCTCGTCGTCGAACAGGAACTCCGCCAGCGCCTTCGCCAGCTCGGTCTTGCCGACGCCGGTCGGGCCGAGGAACAGGAACGAGCCGGTCGGCCGGTCCGGGTCGGCGACTCCGGCCCGCGCCCGCCGCACGGCGTCCGCGACGACCTGGACCGCCTGGTCCTGGCCGATGACGCGGCGGTTCAGCTCCTCCTCCATCCGGAGCAGCTTGCCCGTCTCGCCTTCCAGCAGACGCCCGGCCGGGATGCCGGTCCACGCGCTGACCACGTCGGCGACGTCGTCCGCGCCGACCTCTTCCTTCAGCATGACGTTCTGCTTGCTGGCCTCGTTCGCGGCCATCGCGGCCTCGAACTCCTTCTCCAGCACCGGAATCCGGCCATACCGCAGCTCGGCGGCCTTGCCGAGGTCGCCGTCGCGTTCGGCGCGTTCCGATTCGCCGCGCAGTTGCTCCAGTTGCTCCTTCAGCTCACGGACGGTCTCGATCGAGCCCTTCTCGTTCTGCCACCGGGCGGTCAGCGCGGTCAGTTCCTCGCGCTTCTCGGCCAGTTCGGCACGAAGAGCGGTCAACCGTTCGAGAGAGGCGGCGTCGTCCTCTTTGGACAGTGCCATCTCCTCGATCTCCATGCGCCGCACGGCCCGTTCGACCTCGTCGATCTCCACCGGACGCGAGTCGATCTCCATGCGGATCTTCGACGCGGCCTCGTCGACCAGGTCGATCGCCTTGTCCGGCAAGAAGCGCGCGGTGATGTAGCGGTCCGACAGCGTCGCGGCGGCGACCAGCGCGGCGTCCGTGATCCGGACCCCGTGGTGCACCTCGTACCGCTCCTTCAACCCGCGCAGGATCGCGATGGTGTCCTCCGGCGACGGCTCGCCGACCAGCACCTGCTGGAACCGGCGTTCCAGCGCCGGGTCCTTTTCGATGTGCTGACGGTACTCGTCGAGCGTGGTCGCGCCGACCATCCGCAGCTCGCCGCGGGCGAGCATCGGCTTGATCATGTTGCCCGCGTCCATCGCGCCCTCGCCGGTCGCGCCCGCGCCGACGATGGTGTGCAGCTCGTCGATGAACGTGATGACCTCGCCCGCGGAGTCGGTGATCTCCTTGAGCACCGCCTTCAACCGTTCCTCGAACTCGCCGCGGAACTTCGCGCCGGCCACCATCGACCCGAGGTCGAGTGCGACCACGCGCTTGCCGCGCAACGATTCCGGCACGTCGCCCGCGACGATCCGCTGGGCGAGGCCCTCGACGATCGCCGTCTTGCCGACGCCCGGTTCGCCGATCAGCACCGGGTTGTTCTTGGTGCGCCGGGAGAGCACCTGCACGACGCGGCGGATCTCGGTGTCGCGGCCGATGACCGGGTCGAGTTCACCCGAACGCGCCCGCTCGGTCAGGTCGACGCCGTACTTCTCCAGCGCCTTGAACGTGCTTTCCGGGTCCGCGCTGGTGATCCGCGCCGACCCGCGCACCTTCGCGAACGCCTCGCGCAGCGCGTCCGGCGTGGCACCGTGCCGCTTGAGCAGGTCCGCGACCTGGGCTCCTTCGGTGGCGAGGCCGACGAGCAGGTGTTCGGTCGACACGTACTCGTCGCCGAGTTCGGTGGCGAGCTTCTGCGCCTGCGTGAGCGATTTGACCGCGGGGGTGTCGAACTGCGGGGTCGACACTGTCGCACCGGTCGCCGACGGCAGCGCGTGAATGATCGGCTCGAGCTCCTTGTGCACCGTCTCCGGGTCCGCCCCGACCGCGGTCAGCAGCGGTGCGGTGGTCCCGTCACCCTGCGCCAGCAGGGCGCCCAGCAGATGGGCGGCCGACACGTGCGGGTTGCCGGCCACGGTGGCCGCCTGCGCCGCGGACGAGATCGCCTGCTGGGTCTTCGTGGTCGGGTTGAAAGCGTCCATCCCTCACCTCATGCGTTCGTGGAAATACCTGGTGACCGGCCCGACCAAGGCCCGTCGACAGGTATAACGTCAGCAAAGTTGAGTCTGTTCCGCTCAACTCTGAATTGGTGCCACCGCGGCCGCGGGCAGCCTCGGTCCCAGCCTGCCGAGCCCGAGCGCGGCGAGGCAAGCGCAACCCCCGACCAGCACCCAGGGTAACCAAGCCGCCACGGAAAACAACGACACGATCGCCGGAGCGAGCACCTGAGCCACAGTGAACGCGTATTGGAACGCGGCAAGGTAACGGCCCTTCGCTTCCGGCGGCGCGGCGGCCTCGGCGAGCGCACTGGAGCGCGGGCCGAACACCAGGTCACCGGCGGCGAACACGAGCGTGGCGGCCAGCAGGTAAGGCACCTGCCAGCTTCGCGGCACCAGCAGCACTCCGACACTCGTCAGGCACCACGCGGCGAACAGCGCGGACCCGGCCCGCATCGCGTTGATCCGGCTGAGTCCCCGGGTGAGCCGCAGCGCGATCGTGCCGCCGGCACTGGTCAGGACGGTCAGCAGGAACAGGATGGCGCCGGGCAGCCAGGTCGGCGCGTGCAATCGGTCGAGCACGAACACCGGGGTGCCGATGAGGAAGAAGTCGAGCGAAAGCCCGAACAGCCCGCTCAGCAGGATCAAGGTCAGGTACGGGCGGTTGCGCAGCACCCCGCTGCGGACGCGCACCGCGGGCGCGAACCGGCGGCCGGGGCGGATGAACGCCGCGACGAGGCCGGCCGCCGCCAGAAATGTCAGTACATCCACGATCAGCGCGACGTGGTAGCCGCTGTCGCCGAACCAGGTGAGCAAGGCCGACGACATCAGCCCGCCCAGACCGAATCCGCCCGCGCGCACCATTCCGACTTCGGCGAACGGCCGGTCCTTGGGCACGTCTCCGGCGACTTCGGAGATGAGCGCGAAGAGGCAGCTGTAAAACAATTGTTGCCCGGCACCAAGCAAGATGGCGGCCACCACAACGCCGCTGATGCCCTGCGCGAACAAGTACGCGCTGGTTCCGGCAGCCTGCAACAGTTGCGCCGCAAGAACTCCGGCCCTCGGCCCGGCGCGGTCCACCAGGCGTCCGGCCAGCGGCGGCATGAGAAGCCCTGCCGTGGTGCCCAAAGTGACCGCGGTGCCCGCCTCGACGAGCGGGACTCCGATTACCCGCGTCACGTAAAGCAGTGCGAGGGGAAGAAAAAGTCCGGAACCGAAGTTGTCGATCCCCATAGCCAGCAACATCGCGACCCTGCTTCGCGTCACGGAATTGACGCTACCTCCGGGGAAGGGGGACGAGGCAGGGCCGGGAGGGCGCATCGCATGGCGGCAAATGCCACTCCGAGTAGAGAGCTCGTGAGTGTCTATCGCGGTTCTAACCGCGATAGACACTCACGAGCCCCTTCAGTCGACGCTAAGTGTTCCTTGGTGCCTAACGAACTCTCGCACCCCGGCTTCGCTCAGCTCGACGTCGTGTTGTGCGGCGGCACCATCGCCGACCGTCATCGGTTCCGCGTGTGGCGTGTATCCGTGTGCGGACACCGTGAGCGTGTAGGCGCCCGGTTCGATTCCCGTGAATCGGTACGCGCCGTCGCCGCCCGCGATGTGCGTCGCGGTGACAATGCCCAGTCGGTCTGTCAGCGTCAGCACTGCACCGGCAACGGCGGCGTGCCTGCCGGCCACGCGTACGCGGCCTGAAATGGCGCCCTGGCTGTCCAACAGCAAGTCGTGCCAACGCGCGTTGCCGTTAAGCCGCACGGTCGACACCGCGGGCCGGGTCGAACCAGCTGTCGCGAGAAGGACGTGCTCGCCCACGGTGTTCGCCGACAGCTCGTACGCGCCGGTACGTCCCGTACGGCCGACGTCGACCTGACGCCCAGCCATGTCGGTGAGCGTAAGCACGACACCGGACACTGGCCGACCGGCTGCGTCGAGAACCCGACCGCGCAGCACGGTGGTCATCTCGACCGGAGCTTCGACCACGGCGACGGCCTCGGCCGACACGGCGGACCCAGCCGGGGTCGGGTCCGCGTCGAGGGTCCGGCGCAGCGGCACCTCCTTGATGAACAGCACGGCGAGGAAGGTGACCACGGCGATGCAGCCCGCGACGAAGAACACCGTGCCGGTCGCGTCGCCGAAGGCTCCGCGCACCACCGGCTGCAGCGCCGGCGGGAGCGAGGAGATGGCGAACGTGCCGCCACCGCCGGAAACCGCGCCGCTCGAGTGAATTCCCAGGTGCGACAGGGAGTTCGCGATGTTCGTGGCGACCCGGGCCGACAGCACCGCACCGAGCGCCGACACGCCCGCCGCGCCGCCGAGCGACCGGAAGAAGGTGACGACCGAGGACGACGAACCGATGTCCTTCATCGCGACGGTGTTTTGGACTACCAAAACCAGGTTCTGCATCAGGAAACCGAGTCCGAGGCCGACCAGCGCGAGGTAAACGCCCATCAGGGTCAGGTTCGTCGCGTGGTCCACCGTCGAGAGCAGGAACAGCCCGGCCAGCAGCGAAATCCCGCCCGCGACCATGAACGGCTTGGTGCGCCCGGTGCGGGAGATGACCTGGCCCGCTCCGGTGGAAGCGACGGCCAGCCCGAGCACCATGGGCAGCGTCATCAGGCCGGCGTGCGTCGGCGAGAAACCGCGCGCGATCTGGTAGTACTGCCCGAGGAACACCGAACCGCCGAACATCGCGGTGCCGACCGCCAGCGAGGCGAGCACCGACAGCGTGAAGGTGCGGTTGCGGAAGAGCCGCAGCGGAACCACCGGCTCCGCGACCCGGGATTCGACGAGAACCGCCAGCGCCAGCGAGACAATCGCACCGCCGACGTACGCGACGCTCGACCACGAAACCCACGCGAAGCTGCCGCCCGCCAGCGAAACCCAGATCAGCAGCAGCGCGACGCCGCCGACCAGCAGGGTCGCGCCCAGCCAGTCGATCCGCACCTTGCGCTTGAGCACCGGCAGTTTCAGCGTCCGGCCGAGCACGATGAACGCGACGACGGCCAGCGGCACGCACACCCAGAAACACCAGCGCCAGCCGAGCGGCGAGTCCACGATCAGCCCGCCGATCAACGGGCCGGAGACGGTCGCGACGGCGAACACCGCGCCGGTGTAACCGGTGTAGCGGCCCCGGTCGCGCGGCGCGATCATCGCCGCGATCACGACCTGGATGAGCGCCTGCAGCCCGCCGAGCCCGATGCCTTGCAGCGCGCGGTAGGTGATCAGTTCGGGCATCGACTGCGCGATCCCGCCCAGCGCCGAACCGGCGGTGAAGACGACGATCGCGATTTGGTACAGCAGTTTTTTGCTGAACAGGTCGGAGAGTTTGCCCCAGATCGGCGTCGTCGCGGTCGACGTCAGCAGCGTCGCGGTGACGACCCAGGTGTACTCGCTTTGCGAACCGTGCAGGTCGGCGAGTATCGTCGGCAGCGCGTTGGACACGATGGTCGACGACAGCAACGCCACGAGCAGGGCCAGCAGCAGCCCGGTGAACGCCTTGAGGATCTCCCGGTGCGTCATGGGCTGCCCGGATGCGGTGGTTTCCACTTTTCGCTACTTCACTTTCCCGCGTGTGGGGCGCCGGCGCAGTACCCGGACGGGCCGAGCGTCGCGCGCAAACCTTCGTTCAATTCGGCGAGCTGCGAGGTGAGACCGGAGATCCGGTCCTCGTCCCAGCCGCCCAGTGCTGTCTCGAAGAATTCGAGGTACTGCTTGCGCCACAGTTCGAGCCGGGCGAGCCCGGCCTCGGACACGCTGATCAGCGACGCGCGGCCGTCCTCGGGGGCGGGGCGGCGCTCGATCAGCCCGGCGGCCTGCAACTGGGCGATCTGCCTGCTGATCACCGACAGGTCGACGAGCCTGCGCTTGGCGACCTCGGAGGGGCGGGCCTCGCCGTGTTTGGCGAGGTCGGACAGCAGCATGGCCGAGGCCGGGTGCAGCCCTGGCTCGTTCTGCCACGCCTGCATGATCCACAGGTGCTGGAGCTGGGCGGACGCCTTCAGCTCCCGCAGCAGTTCGAGCCGCACGTCGTCTGCAGGGCTCATTGTTCCTCCCGGGCCGGTGCCCACTTGCTTGTATTCTACAAGTTTAGCTGCCGAAGGTTGCGTAGGACAACTATCTAATCGGTGAGCTGCCCCACGTCCCGACCGGCCGGTAACCCGACCGGAGCAACGATGCGGGCAATCCGCCTCAGTGCGGCTACTCTGCGGACCAGACGCCCCGCGATGCCGACGCGGCGAGCACGTCGTGGACAACGAGGAGCAGGAGTGGCGAATTCCCCCGCGCGGCGGCGCGAGCCGAATCCGACAACCTCGGCCGCCCTGTTCTCGTGACCGTTCCCTCCCAACCCCCCGGCCTCCGGTTCCGACCCATGAACGACGACAGCCCGATGACAGCCGATTCGATCAGCCCGCTCCCGCGCACGTCGGCCGCACCCCGGCAGGCGCCCGCGGCCGTCGTCGCGATGGTGCAGCTCATCCGCGACACCTGGGCCAAATCGGAGCCGTACGCCCCGGAGATCTCGCAGTTCTTCTACGGGATGCTGTTCACCCTCGCGCCCGCCACCCGCGATTTCTTCCCGATCAACATGGAAGTGCAGGGCGGGCGGATCATCCGCGCGCTGGCCCGCGTCGTGCAGATGGTGGACCGGCCGGACGACCTGCTGCCGTTCCTGCGCCAGCTCGGCCGCGACCACCGCAAGTTCGGCGTCGCGCCCAAGCATTACGAGGCCGTCGGCACCGCGCTGCTGGCCGCGTTGAAAAACCACCTCGGCCCGGAGTGGACGCCGGAGGTCGAGCGCGCGTGGGCGGAGGCGTTCACCATCGTCGCGCGCGCGATGCAGGAGGCCGCGGCGGCGGACGAGAACCCGGCGTCGTGGTCGGCCACCGTGATCGAGCACCGGCGGCTCACCTGGGATCTCGCGCTGGTGCGGGTGATCCCGGACCAGCCGGTGCCGTATTCGCCGGGCCAGTACATGAGCGTCGAGGTGCCGCAGCGGCCGCGATTGTGGCGGTATCTGTCGCCGGCGAACGCGCCGCGCGAGGACGGCGGCATCGAATTTCATGTGCGCGCGGTCGACGGCGGCTGGGTGTCGCGGGCGATCGTGAGCCACACGCAGGCGGGCGACGTCTGGCGGCTCGGGCCGCCGCTGGGCCGGATGACCGTCAACCGCGAACAGTCGCGCGGCGTGCTGATGGTCGCGGGC
The DNA here is from genome assembly GCF_053611505.1 of Amycolatopsis sp. NPDC054798. Classification (NCBI taxonomy): domain Bacteria; kingdom Bacillati; phylum Actinomycetota; class Actinomycetes; order Pseudonocardiales; family Pseudonocardiaceae; genus Amycolatopsis; species Amycolatopsis sp. NPDC054798. The sequence continues at coordinate 10,286 of NZ_JBSHAM010000059.1, forward strand.
GGCACCGGGGTCGCGCCGCTGCGCGCGATTCTCGACCATCTCGCGCTGTGGGGCGAAAACCCGAAGACCCGGCTGTTCTACGGCGGCCCGACCCGCGAAGATCTCTATGATCTGGAAGAACTTCGCGCACTCGCCGCGACCAACCCGTGGCTCACCATCACCCCGGTCGTCGAACGCGGCGACCATCTGCCGGGCTGCGAACACGGCACGCTCGCCGAGGCGGTGACGCGGTACGGCGCGTGGCCCGACCACGACATCCTGGTGTCCGGCTCTCCGGCGATGATCCGCGCGACGGTGTCGCGGATGCTGGTCGCGGGCAGCGCGCTGGACCAGATCCAGTACGACCCGTTCACCGCGGACTGAGGCGGCTCTCAGCTCGCGTGGCTATCGTCGAGTCCATGGACATCCGGATTCCGGTGGCGGACGGGGAAATCGGCGGCTACCTGGCGGTGCCGTCCGGCGAGGGGCCGTTCCCCGCAGTGGTGCTGATCCACGACGTGTTCGGGCTGAACCAGGACGCGCGCGAAATCACCGACCGGTACGCGACCGCGGGCTATCTCGCGCTGAGCCCCGACCTGTACTCGCGCGGCGGCATGATCCGGTGCGTGAAGCGGACTTTTCAGGAGATGCTCGCCCGCGAAGGCCGGGCGTTCGCGGACATCGAGGCGGCGCGGGTGCTCGTCTCCGGCCGGGACGACGCGACCGGCAAGGTCGGCGTCGTCGGTTTCTGCATGGGCGGCGGGTTCGCTTTGGTAGCCGCCTCGCGGGACTTCGACGCTTCCGCCCCGTACTACGGCGCACTGCCGAAGGATCTGTCCGTTTTGGACGGTGCGTGTCCGATCGTCGGCAGCTTCGGCCGCAAGGACATTTCCCTGCGCGGTGCCGCGGCCAAGCTCGACGCCGCGCTCACCGAGCGCGGGATTCCGCACGACGTCAAGGAATATCCGGATGCTGGGCACGGTTTCGCGAACCACTACCGGCCAGCTCCGCTGACTGTGCTCGCGAAGGTCGCCGGGATGGGCTATCACGGGCCGTCGGATTCGGATGCTTGGCGGCGAGTTATGGCGTTCTTTGAGGAGCATCTGAAGTAGTCAGCCGAGCGTGCTCAACTAGCGCCACACCTTCTCGGCGCGGTCGCTCGCTTCCGGCGTGAAATAGTCGCCGGTCTCCAGATCCTCCAGCAGCGTCGCGTGGTGCGGCGTCCAGCCCAGGAGTTCCTGGGTGTGCACACTGGAAGCGGGCACGTCGAGCGAGAAGAACCTTGCCAGGAAGGGGTTCCCGAGGTGTTCGGCGGCTTCTTCGAGAGTCAGAGACGCCGTCGGGATGCCAAGCAGCTGCGCGATCTTCTCCGCGACGCTCTTGATCGCGACGGTTTCCCCGACCCCGTGCAGAACACTCCCGGCAGACGCTTTTTCCAGCGCCAGACGGAAAAGCACCGCCGCGTCAGCGCGATGGACCGCTGGCCAACGGTTCGTGCCGTCGCCGATGTACGCCGAAACCCCGGCCCGGCGCGCGCCCGCGATGAGCGCCGGAATGAAGCCGTGGTCGCGCGGCCCGTGGACGGTCGGCGAGAGCCGTACGACGCTCGCTCGGACACCTCGGTCGGCGAAACCGAGACAGGTCTGCTCGCCGGGGATGCGGAAGTAGGCCACGGAACCGGGATCCGCCGGGTCGAGTTCAGTGCTGAGCTGACCGGCCTTCATCACCAGTGTCCCGGACGTGCTGACGAACGGTTTGCCAGTGCCGACCAGCGCCTGGCCCAGCGCGTCGATCGCCTCGCAGTCGCGGCGGATGAGGTCGTCCGGGTCGGCGTAGCTGCCGCCCTGCGCCATGTGCAGCACACCGTCGGCGGCTTCGGCGCCGCGGTGAAGGCTGTCGAGATCTTCGAGAGAACCCTGGTGCGGCGTCGCGCCCAGCGACTCCAGCCGCGCGGCGGCGGCGTCCGAACGAGCCAACCCGGTGACTGTGTGCCCGGCACGGATCAGCTCGGAAACGACGGCGGGACCGGTCTGGCCGGATCCACCGGTGACGAAGACATGCATGAGAGGCTCCTTAGCGTCAGTCACTGACTCTACGCGTAGCGACAGTGACTGACGCAATGTGGTGTCAGTCACTGCCGCAAAAGCCGGGTAGGCTCACGGCGTGCCACGGAGCGGAGCAGAAGCGCGCAGCCGCCTCAAACAGGCGGCGCTGGAGCTGTACCGGGAAAACGGGTTCGACAAGACGACCACCGCGGAGATCGCGGCCCGGGCAGGCGTCACCGAGCGCACCTTCTTCCGGCACTTCCCGGACAAGCGCGAGGTGCTTTTCGACGGCGAGGCAGACCTGCGCGAGGACCTGACGAAATCAGTCGCCGAAGCACCGGAAGGCCTCGCACCGCTGGAAATCCTGCTGCGCGCCTTCCGGAAGGCCGGGCGGATCATGGAGCGCAACCTCCCGTTCGCCGAACCCCGCCGCGACCTGATCGCCGCGACTCCGGCTCTGCGCGAACGCAACCTGGCCAAGGCCGCGACGCTCGCCGAAGCGCTCGCGGAAGCGTTGCGGGAGCGAGGGGTCGAGGAGCGGCTGGCGCGGCTGGCCGCTCATACGGGGTGGGCGACGTTTCACCACGCCACGCAAGCGTGGATCAGCGATCCGTCGCGGAGCCTGGACGACTATCTGACCGAGGCGTTCGCGGATCTGCACACGCTCGCCGAAGTCCACTCAGGACAGTAAACGGCCCTCCCGCACCAGGCAGGAGGGCCGTAGGAAAAGCTCAGCGGCGCTTGGGTTTCCAGACCACCAGCGCGGTGTTCTGCCGCAGCGGCACCAAATCCTTGCGATAAGACGCGTGCACCGCGGCGGCGGCTTGTTCGGCGGCCGCGTAGGCACCGGCGAGTTCTTCGGTCAGCTCGCGCACCCGGGACTGCAGCGCGTCGACCTGGTTCTCCAGTTCGATGATGCGCTTGATGCCGGACAGGTTGACGCCGTCCTCCTGCGAGAGGCGCTGGACCTCGCGCAGCAGGGCGATGTCGCGCAGCGAGTAGCGGCGTCCGCCGCCGGCGGTGCGGCCTGGCGAGACCAGGCCGTGCCGGTCGTAGGAGCGCAGCGTCTGCGCGTGCAGCCCGGACAGCTGGGCCGCCACCGAAATCACGAACACCGGGGTGTCCTCGTCCGCACCGTGCGGGAGTCCCGGATTACCGCCGAACATCACCCTCACCTGCCTTCGAGCAACTCGGTGATCTCAGGGCGCGGGTCGTGGCCCTTCATCGCCTCGGCGTAGGCCTCGAGTGCCGACCGCGCCGCGTCGTCGAGTTTCGCCGGGACCGCCGCTTCCAGCGTGACCAGCAGGTCGCCCTGTGCGCCGTCCCGCTTCTGAATGCCCTTTCCGCGCACTCGCAACACTCGTCCGCTCGCGGTACCCGCGGGCACCTTCAGCGACACCTTGCCTTCGAGCGTCGGCACCGTGATGGTGGTGCCCAGAGCGAGTTCGGTGAAGTCGACCGGCACGGTGAGCGTGAGGTTGAGTTCCTTGCGCCCGAACAGCTTGTGCGGGGCGACGTGGACGCGCACGTACAGATCGCCCGCCTGCGCGCCGCCGCGGCCGGGTTCGCCCTGTCCGGCCAGCCGGATCCGCTGGTCGTCCTTCACGCCCGGCGGGATGCGCACGGTGAGCGTGCGGGTGCGGGTGCTGATGCCCTCGCCGCCGCACTCCGGGCACGGGTCGTCGATGATCTTGCCCCGGCCGCGGCAATCCTGGCACGGCTCGGAGAACGCGAACGCGCCCTGGCTGCGGCTGACCAGCCCGGACCCGCTGCAGGTCGGGCAGACCCGCGGCGAGGTGCCCGGCTTCGCGCCGTTGCCGCCGCAGCTGCCGCACGTGGCCGGGCTCGACAACCGCAACGGCAGCGTCGCGCCCTTGACCGACTCGAGGAAATCGATCCGCACGTCGGTCTCGACGTCCGCGCCGCGCTGCGGCCGGTTCGCCGTCGCTCCAGCGGCACCGCCCCTGCCGCGGCCGAAAATGCCGCCAAGGATGTCGCCGAGTCCGCCGAAACCGCCCTGCTGACCCTGCGCGCCGGCCTGGTTGAACAGGTCGCTCATGTCGAACCCGCCGGCACCGCCGCCGCCGGGGAAGCCGCCGAAGCCGCCCGCACCGCCGGAGCCGAAGAGCGTGCGCGCCTCGTCGTACTCCTTGCGCTTAGCCGGATCGGACAGCACGCCGTACGCCTCGGACACAGCCTTGAACTTGTTCTCGGCCGCGGTGTTGCCCGCGTTGGCGTCCGGGTGGTTTTCCTTGGCCAGCTTGCGGTAGGCCTTCTTGATCTCGTCCGCGGTCGCGTCGGAGGAGACACCCAGCTCTTTGTAGAAGTCCTTGCCGATCCACTCCCGAGCACTCATCGGGTGTCTCCTCCTTTCGCTGCAAACCGATTGTTACTGCTGGCCGGACTCATCGACCGAACCGTCGAGCGGCAGTTCGCCGCCGACCGGCGGATCGACCGGCTGCTCCGCGGGAGCTTCGCCGGGCTCGTGGTCGGTCACGCCGACCAGCGCCGCCCGCAGCACCCGCTCGCCGAAGCGGTAACCGCGGCGCATGACGAGGGTGACCGTCGGGCCCTTCACGTCCGGGGACGTGCTGTGCTGCACGGCCTCGTGGACGCTCGGGTCGAACTCCTCGCCCTCGGTGCCGAACGCTTCCAGGCCGGCCCGTTCCAAGCTGCTGACCAGCTTGTCGGCCACCGATTTGAACGCGCCGGTGAGGTCGCCGTGCTGCTCCGCGCGCTGGAGGTCGTCCAGCAGCGGCAGCAGATCGCCGACCACGGACGCCTTCGCGCCCTGCACCACGGCCTCGCGGTCGCGGTCGACCCGCTTGCGGTAGTTCGCGTACTCCGCCTGCAGACGCTGCAAGTCGGCAGTTCGCTCGGACAGTTGCTTCTCGATATCCGAGGCAGCCGGAACGGCTTCGTCCACGGAATCGCCCAGCGAGGGGCCCGCGTGCTGCACGGGCTCCTCACCGGCCGGAGTTTCCTCCGCGGCGGGCGGGCGGACCTCACCGGTCTGCGGGTCCACCCGTCGCCGATCCCGCACGACTACCGGTTCCTCGGGGCCAGTGCCCTCGGTCTCGGAGTGGCGGGGGGTCACTTCTTCTCGTCCTCTTCCACGATCTCGGCGTCGACCACGTCGTCCGCCTTCGACTTCGAAGCGCCGCCCGCGGCACCGGCCGCGCCCTCAGCGCCCGGGGCGCCTTCGGCACCGGCCGCGCCGGCGTTGGCGTACAGCGCGCTGCCCATCTCCTGCGAAGCGGTGTTCAGCTTCTCGATGGACTCGCGGATCTTGGCCGAGTCGGTGCCCTTGAGCGCCTCGTTCGCCTCGTCGATCGCGGACTTCACCTTGCCCTTGAGGTCCTCGGGCAGCTTGTCCTCGTTGTCCTTGACGAACTTCTCGGTCTGGTAGACCAGCGTCTCCGCCTGGTTGCGGGTCTCCGCTTCCTCGCGGCGCTTCTTGTCCTCTTCCGCGTGCGCCTCGGCGTCCTTGACCATGCGCTCGATGTCGTCCTTCGGCAGCGCGGAGCCGCCGGTGATCGTCATCGACTGTTCCTTGTTCGTGCCGAGGTCCTTCGCGGTCACGTGCACGATGCCGTTGGCGTCGATGTCGAAGGTGACCTCGATCTGCGGCACGCCGCGCGGGGCCGGCGGGAGACCGGTCAGCTCGAACATGCCGAGCTTCTTGTTCGCCGCGGCGATTTCACGCTCGCCCTGGAACACCTGGATCTGCACCGACGGCTGGTTGTCGTCCGCCGTCGAGAAGATCTCGGACCGCTTGGTCGGGATCGTGGTGTTGCGCTCGATCAGCTTGGTGAAGACGCCGCCCTTGGTCTCGATGCCCAGCGACAGCGGGGTCACGTCGAGCAGCAGGACGTCCTTGACCTCGCCCTTGAGCACGCCGGCCTGCAGCGCCGCGCCGACCGCGACGACCTCGTCCGGGTTCACGCCCTTGTTCGGCTCGCGGCCGCCGGTCAGCTCCTTGACCAGCTCGGACACCGCCGGCATGCGGGTGGAACCGCCGACGAGGACCACGTGGTCGATGTCGCCGACCGCGATGCCCGCGTCCCGGATGACGTTGTTGAACGGCTGACGGGTGCGCTCCAGCAGGTCCGAGGTGATCTTCTGGAACTCGGCGCGCGACAGCGTCTCGTCGAGGAACAGCGGGTTCTTGTCCGCGTCCACCGTGATGTAGGGCAGGTTGATGCTGGCGGAGTTGGAGCTGGACAGCTCGATCTTCGCCTTCTCGGCCGCCTCGCGGATGCGCTGCAGCGCCATCTTGTCCTTGGTCAGGTCAATGCCGTTGGTGGCCTTGAACTTGTCGACCAGCCAGGTGACGATGCGCTCGTCCCAGTCGTCGCCGCCGAGGTGGTTGTCACCCGAGGTGGCGCGCACCTCCACGACGCCCTCGCCGATCTCCAGCAGCGAGACGTCGAACGTGCCGCCGCCGAGGTCGAAGACCAGGATGGTCTGTTCCTTCTCGCCCTTGTCCAGGCCGTAGGCCAGCGCGGCCGCGGTCGGCTCGTTCACGATCCGGAGCACGTTCAGGCCGGCGATCTGGCCCGCTTCCTTGGTGGCCTGCCGCTGCGCGTCCTCGAAGTACGCCGGGACGGTGATCACCGCGTCGGTGATCTCCTCACCGAGGTACGCCTCCGCGTCGCGCTTGAGCTTCATCAGCACGCGCGCGCTGATCTCCTGCGGCGTGTAGGCCTTGCCGTCGATCTCGGTCTTCCAGTCGGTGCCGATGTGCCGCTTCACGGACCGGATCGTGCGGTCGACGTTCGTGACGGCCTGGTTCTTCGCCGGCTGGCCGGTGAGCACTTCGCCGTTCTTGGCGAAGGCGACGATGGACGGGGTGGTACGGGAGCCTTCCGAGTTGGCGATGACCGTCGGCTCGCCGCCCTCAAGGACGGCGACGACCGAGTTGGTCGTGCCGAGGTCGATGCCGACCGCTCGCGCCATGGTGCTTCCTCTCGTGTTCTGGACTAGGTAGCTGCTATGTTCGTGACCTGCGGTTTCGAGGCACTCTTGAGTACCTTCTTAGCAGGTTATCCCGGTCTCGCGCTCGGCCTGGTCCGCCAGACTTGAGCCGACTGCACTCAACCTTGATATCAGGATAACGGGCAACCGGCCGTACTTGTTCCCGGGTTCACCCGCAGAATTCGCCCCGCGGTGGTGTGACGCCACTCACCAGATACCTGGCCTCGGCGCGCTGCACGCACTGCGAGTTGAGCAGTCCCGTGTGGCCGTCGCCGAGGTACGTGAGCAGCACCGATCCGTCGATGCTCGCGGCGAGCCCGTGCGCCCACGGCAACGGCGTCGCCGGGTCGTGCGCGCCGCCGACGACGAGGATCGGCGGGGCTCCGTGCACCGGATGCGGCTGCGGCGGGTTCAACGCGGGAAGCGGCCAGCCCGTGCAGCCTGCGGACAGATCCCAGTACTCGCTGTAGCGCCAGCTGTGCGGGGCGACCACGCGGAGCGTCCTGGCCGCCGCGCGCAGGTCCGCCGGGCCGGTGAACGGCGACGGGAAGTCCTGGCAGCCGATCGAGCGGTACGCGCCGTAGGTGTCGTTCGCGAACGACGAGTTGGTCGCGAGCGCACTCGCGTCCGGGTCCGCCAGCGCGCGGCTCAGGACCGGCCACTCGACCGGAAGATAGAGGTGGCCGTACGCGCCGGAAGTCAGTTCCTCGCCGGTTGCCTTGCGGCCCAACGCTTTCGCGTACGCGCCATGGGTGACGAGGTCGTCGTAGCGGGCGAGCACGTTCTTGCCGTGCAGCGCGCAGTCGGTCGAGCGGTCGCACCACGCGGCGAACCGCAGCAAGGCGTCCTCGGTCGCGGCGGCTTCCTCGACCATCGCCTGGCGCAGGGGACGAGCGTGGTCGACCGCGCCGTCGAGCACCATGGTCCGCACGCGGTCCGGATGCTTCGACGCGTACACCGCGCCCAGTTCGGTGCCGTACGAGACGCCGAGCCAGGAGATCTTCTGCTCGCCGAGCGCACTGCGGATCCCGTCGATGTCCTCGGCGGCGCTTTGGGTGTCGACGTGCCCGAGCATCGGACCGGTCTTGGCGAGACAGTCCTCGCCCGCCGCGCGGTTGTGCGCGACGAAGGCGTCGTACTGCTGGTTCGTGCTCGGGAAGAGGCCCATCTTCGGGTCGTACAGCTTCGCCTGGTCACAGCTGATCTTCGGATCGCTGAACCACACCCCGCGCGGGTCGAAGCCGATGATGTCGAAGCGGTCCCGCAACGGCTTCCGCGCCGAGCCGATGATCTTGGTGTCGAGTCCGCCGAAGCGCACGAAGCCGACCCCGGATCCGCCCGGCCCGCCCGGATTGACCAGCAGCGAACCGATCCGGTGCTGCTGGTCGGTTGCGGGCAGCCGGGTGAGCGCGATGTGCGCCGTTCCCGTCTCCGGGTGGGCGCGATCGATCGGCACCTCGATCTGACTGCATTGCGCGGTCGGTTCCTGTTCGGTCCCGCACGGCGTCCAGGTCAACGCCGGCGTCGGTGCGCTGACCAGCGGAAGCAGGGTCAGCACGGCAGCGGCCAGGTTCATGCCCGGCGCACCTGCACAGCCCGGTCCTCCGCCGCGGTGCGGAGCACGATGGTCTCCGCGTTCCGGACAACCCCCTGCTGCACCGGAACCTCCACCACCGCGACCGGCGTCGTGGCCTGCGGCTCGGGCGAGTGACTGAACGCGGCGGTGATCGCGAACGCCCCCACCGCGCCCGCCAGCACCGCGGCCAGCAGCCGCGTTTCGATCTTGCGCATGATGTGTCTGCTCTCCCCTTCAGGCGGCCTTGACGGTGACGCTGCCGCTGTCCGTGTTGACCTCGAGCGTCTTCGCGTCCGGACCTGAGTTCTGCGGAATGTCGATGCTGCGGTGGCCGCTCTCGCTGTTGCCGGTGACCTGGTAGGACCCGCTGCGCGGAACGGTCAGCTCGACGCGGCCGGAGTCGGCCTGCGCCTTGATGTTGCTGGGCTGCGTCAGCGCGAGTTCGATCCGCCCGCTGCCCGCGGAGACGTCGACCGGCCCGCGCACGCCGTCGCCCTCGATCCGGCCGGACTGGCTGTGCACCCACACCTCGCCGACGTTGTGCAGTTCCGTCCCGCCGCTGTCCAGCTGCAGCTTGACCCGCCCGGGCACGTCCCGGATCTGCGCACGCCCGGAATCGGCGGTGACGTCGACGCTGCCGACGCCCGCGAAGTCCAGCGTGCCGGAGTCGGAACTGCCGGTGACCGGGATTCCGGCCGGGACGATCAGCTCCAGGTCCGCGGTGCAGTTGCGGCCGCAGTCGACGATGACGAGCTGGTCGCCCTCGACGCGGTAGGCGTCGCCGGGCTCGCCGCTGAAGTGGTAGCGCAGGGTCTGATGCACCCGGGTCGCGCCGGCCGCCGTGCGGATGCGCACGTCGCCGGAGCCGTTCTCCAGTTTCACCCCGCGGATCTCCTGCGCCAGCGTCGCGTCCCGCGACACCGTGGACCCGAACCCCCACCCGCCGAATCCGATCGCCACCCCAACGCCGATCACCGCGATGCCGGCCAGTGCCAGAAGCGGGCGTGCCATGTCTGTTCCCCTCAGTACCACTCTCGGCTGTCTCGAGAGACGTTAGAAGGTGCGGGCCCCCGGGGACATCCGGTAAACCCCCCGAAACATCCCTGAGGCGGCGCGGCCGGGGCCAGGGTCCTAACCTGGCGGCCGGAGAGCCCCGTTGATCAGGAGGAACCCATGCCCCAGCCGCCCAATCCGTACGACTACCTGCCGTCGGTTCCCTGGTTCGCCCTGCACAGCACGGACATCGCCGACGGCGAAACCCTGGCCCAGCCGCACCTGTCGGGCATCTTCGGAGCCGGCGGCGAGGACCGGTCGCCGCAGCTGTCATGGGAGGGCTTCCCGGAAGGCACCCGCAGCTTCGCGGTGACCGTGTACGACCCGGACGCCCCGACGGCCAGCGGTTTCTGGCACTGGGCGGTGTTCAACATCCCGGCTTCGGTGACTTCGCTGGAGGCCGGCGCGGGGGACGCCGCGGGGTCGGGACTGCCCGAGGGCGCGGTCACGCTCAAGGGTGACGGCGGGGTTCGGCAGTACCTGGGGGCGGCGCCGCCTCCCGGACACGGGCCGCACCGGTACTTCTTCGTGGTGCACGCGCTGGACGTGGAGACGCTGGACGTCCCGGAGGACGCTACGCCTGCGTTCCTGGGCTTCAACATGTTCGGGCACACGTTGGGCCGGGCGAGGTTAATCCCGGTTTACGAGAACAAGGGCTGAAGTTTTCGATGGGGGAGCCGAGGGGGGCGGGGTGGGCGCAGGCACCCCCCCCCCCCCGAGGGGGTGGGGGGGGGCCGCCCGCCCCCAAAAGCCAGGGGAGGGA
>NZ_JBSHAM010000059.1:20688-56247 GCF_053611505.1 Amycolatopsis sp. NPDC054798
TTTTTTTTTTATTCCCTCCTGTGGGTGGGGGGGGGTTTTTAAACGGCGTTTTTCCTCTACGTGGGTTTTTTTTTTGGGTGGGGGGGGGGGGGGGGGGGGGGGCCCCCCCCCCCCCCCCGACCCGACGTCGTGGGAGCGGTGGTCCTGAACGCTGAGGGACGCGCGTTCGTCCAGTTCCGCGGCCCGGACCGAGAGCACTACCCGAACACCTGGGACGTCGCGGGCGGGCACGTCGAGGACGGCGAGACCCCGGAGGAGGCGCTGGCCCGAGAGGTCGCCGAGGAGACCGGGTGGCGGCTGCGCCGGATTGTCCGCGACCTCGGCATCTTCCGCTGGCCAGACAACAACGGCGTCGAAAAGACCGGTGCCTACTTCGTGGTCGAAGTGGACGGGGACCTGTCCCGCCCCGACCTGGATGGGACAAGCACTCGCACTGCACCTGGGCTGGCACCGAGGATCTGGACATGCTGCTGGAGAACTGCGCACCGGACGACACCCTGGTCAGGGACGTCGTCGCCACCGCGCTCGCCACTGTCCACAATGGACCTACCGGAGAGACTCCCGGTTAGCCCCCTCGCGTTCGAGGAACCGTCCTTTCCCGTGTTCCTCGAACCCGAACTGGCGGTACAGCCCCTGCGCGTCCGCGGTGTGCAGCATCCAGCGGAACTCCGCTCCCGGTCCGTTGTCGATCATCTCCCGCACGATCTCCTTGCCCAGCCCGGCCCCGCGCGCCTCCGGGAGCACGAAGACGTCGCCGAGATACGCCGAGGTCACTCCGTCTGAGAACGCTCGCGCGAAGCCGACCTGCTGGCCGCTCGAACGCGAATACGCGCCGACCACCCGCCACGACCCGGCGACCGCCGCCTCCACCTGTTCTCGCGTGCGCCACCGGCCCCAGTAAGCCTCGGTGGAGAGAAACGCCCACAGCACGTCGAGGTCGAGCCGGTCCCGGCGGTCGTCAACCTCGTACTCACCCACGATTCGCATGTCGCGCAAGCTAACCGACGACGGTGCCGCGTCTCCACCGAATTCGACTCGTGAGTGTTTATGCCGGTTCTAACCGGCATCGCCACTCACGAAGCGGGAACCTCCGGCGGTTCGGGTCGAGAGGCGATAGTGCGCCCCAATGCCACATTGGGTGCGTCAGACGCACCCAATGTGGCATTGGGGTGCTTGAGCCCGCACGTAGGCAGCCGAAACGCGGTGCGCTCTAACCGGACTAAACACTCACGACCCTCTAAGCGGGTTTGAGCAGGTAGTCCACCACCGGCCGCAGTTCCTCCGCGGACGGCGGCTCGTCGTCGATCAGGCCCTGGATCAACAGTCCGTCGATACCCGCGAGGAACACCCGGAAGGCGACCTCGTCGTCGTGCCGGACCATCGACGTCAGCACATCCAGCCAGCGCCGCGCGGCCGGGCGCAGTTCGGGTTTGCGGGCGGCCAGCAGGTACAGCTCGTACTCCGCCATCGTGCGGCCGCGGCGAGGTCCCAGCGCCTCCGCGAGCAGACCCGCCACCTCCTCGGCGCCGCGACTGCCGCGAGAGCGGGCGCGGTCGATCATCCAGTACACCTCGGTCGCCATGTCGCGCGCGCACGAGATGAGGGTCGCCACGAGCAGGTCGTCCAGCGAGGAGAAGTGATAGGTCGTGGACGTCGTCGGCACGCCGGCTTCGGCCGCGACCGTGCGGTGCGTGACCCCGGCGACGCCGTCGCGTTCGATCACTCGCAAGGTGGCTTCGATGATCTCGGTCCGCCGCTTCTCGCCGCGGGCCTTGCGGCCGTCGGTCTGGATTTTCACGACTGGCTCCCGACCTCGATGAGCACCACGCCGCCGATCACGAGCACCAGCCCGGAGATCACCGCGAGGTTGATCGGCTCCTTGAGGAACAGCACGCCGACCAGCGCGACCAGCGCCACGCCCGCCGCTGCCCAGATCGCGTAGGCCACCCCGATCGGCAGTCCGAGCTTCAGCACCCGCGAGAGCGCGAAGAACGCCAGCCCGTACCCGACGACCACCAGGATCGACGGCGTCACCTTGGAGAAGCCCTCGGACAGCTTGAGCGAGACCGTGGCGGTCACTTCTGCGGCGATGGCCAAAGCGAGGTACAAGTAAGCACCCATAGCTAACCAAATTACCTGAACGATCGTCCCGCTTGCTAGCGAGGCGTGCACCACATCGGTGGGACTTGGGGCCGCCACACCGGTTACCCATCAGTAAGAAGCGTTACCCTGCTCGGCACCGGCGCGCTCGCGCGGCGGCACCACCACACCGGACGAAAGGCACCCGACGATGGGCGCTGTACAGCTGACGCTCGGGGGGATCTCCGTCCTCCTGGGCATCGTCGCCTGGGGAATGTTCATCGCGACCATTGCCCGCTTCGTGCGGGTGATCAAGCTCGGCCAGCCGGACGCGACCCGCAACGGCCCGTTCATGGCACGCTTGATGACCCTGATCAAGGAGTTCGCGGCACACACCCGGATGGCGAAGTTCCGCCAGGTCGCCCCGTGGCACTGGCTCGTCATGTGGGGCTTCCTGATCGGGTCGCTCGCGCTGTTCGAGGCCTACGGCGAGGTGTTCGTCCCGACCTGGGGCTGGCCGATCCTCGAGGACTGGTCGCTGTGGAGCCTCCTGATGGAGCTGCTCGGCGTCGGCACGGTCGTCGGCGGCGTCGCGCTCGCGATCATCCGGCAGGTGAACCACCCGCGCCGGGCCGACCGGCTGTCGCGCTTCGCGGGTTCGAACTTCAAGTGGGCCTACTTCGTCGAGGCCGTGGTGATCGTCGAGGGCATCGGCATCATCGGCGTGCGCGCGGGCAAGGCCGCGATGCACGTCCACGAGACGCCGACCTGGGCCGCGTTCGTGTCGAACCCGCTCAGCGAGCTGCTGCCCTCCAGCGCGGCGATGGTGTCGGTGTTCGCCTTCATCAAGCTGATGAGCGCGACGGTCTGGCTGATCGTCGTGGCCCGCACGATGACGATGGGCATCGCCTGGCACCGGTTCAGCGCGTTCTTCAACATCTACTTCAAGCGCGAGGCCGACGGCGGGGTCGCGCTCGGCGCGGTCAAGCCGATGATGAGCAAGGGCAAGGTGCTCGACCTCGAAGAGGCCGATCCGGACGAGGACACCTTCGGCGTCGGCGCGATCGAGGACTTCAGCTGGAAGGGCTGGCTGGACTTCTCCACCTGCACCGAATGCGGTCGTTGCCAGTCGCAGTGCCCGGCGTGGAACACCGGCAAGCCGCTGTCGCCGAAGCTGCTCATCACGCAGCTTCGCGACCACGCCTACGCGAAGGCTCCGTACCTGCTCGCGGGCGGCAAGCGCGACATGGCGGGCGACGAGATCGGCTTGTCCGGCGACAACATGTACGCGGGCATCGACGTCCTCGCGATCGCGGAGTCGCAGAAGGCGCTCGTCGGCGACGACGGCGGCGTGATCGACCCGGACGTTCTGTGGTCCTGCACGTCCTGCGGTGCGTGCGTCGAGCAGTGCCCGGTCGACATCGAGCACGTCGACCACATCGTGGACATGCGCCGCTACCAGGTGATGATCGAGTCGTCGTTCCCCACGGAGCTGAACGGCATGTTCAAGAACCTGGAGAACAAGGGCAACCCGTGGGGCCAGAACGCCAAGGACCGTCTGCAGTGGACGGAGGACCTCGACTTCGAGGTCCCGGTCTTCGACGGCGACCTCGGCGACGCCGAGTACCTGTTCTGGGTCGGCTGCGCGGGTGCGTTCGAGGACCGCGCGAAGAAGACCACGCGCGCGGTGGCCGAGCTGCTGCACATCGCGGGCGTCAAGTACACCGTGCTCGGCTCGGAGGAGTCCTGCACCGGTGACCCGGCTCGCCGCGCGGGCAACGAGTTCCTGTTCCAGATGCTGGCGCAGCAGAACGTCGAGGTGCTGAACTCGGTGTTCGAGGGCCGGGAACGCAAGGCGCGCAAGGTGGTCGTCACCTGTGCACACTGCTTCAACACCCTCGCCAACGAGTACCCGGAGCTGGGCGGCCAGTTCGACGTCGTGCACCACACGCAGCTGCTGAACCGCCTGGTGCGGGAGAAGCACCTGACGCCGGTCGCGCCGGTCGCCGAGGACGTCACCTACCACGACCCCTGCTACCTGGGCCGGCACAACAAGGTCTACGACGCCCCGCGCGAGCTGGTCGGCGCGTCCGGTGCGCAGCTGCGCGAAATGCCGCGGCACGGCGACCGGTCGATGTGCTGCGGCGCGGGCGGCGCGCGGATGTGGATGGAAGAGAAGATCGGCAAGCGGATCAACGTCGAGCGCGTGGACGAGGCGCTCGGCACCGCTCCGTCGAAGATCGCGACCGGCTGCCCGTTCTGCCGCGTGATGCTCACCGACGGCGTCACCTCGCGCCAGAGCGACGGCTTGGCGAGCGAAAAGGTCGAGGTCGTGGACGTCGCGCAGCTGCTGCTCACCGCCGTGAAGCGCAAGCCGGAGCCTGCGCTGGTCGCCTCGGGCGCGCCGTCGCTGGACGAATCGGACGCGGAGCTGTCCGCCAAGCCGGACGTCCCGACCGACGAGAAACCGACCGGAACGCCGTTGCCCGAGGGCGACGACTGATCTACCGGCACTGACGACGGCCCCTGGCATCCGCGGATGCCAGGGGCCGTTCTGCTACCGGGACATTTGTCAGTGCCAGATCATGATGTTCGCCCCGGGTCCAAGGCCCGGCGCGCTGCGACGCTCGCGCCATGACGTTCCGGAAAACCGCTGTCGCCGCCTTGGCCGCGCTGTCTCCGCTCTTCGCCGAGTTCCTGCTCGGCGACCAATACCTGACAGGGCCGCCGGAAGCCGGTCGACAGCTGGCCATGTTCGCGATGTTCGTGACGCTGTACGGTGCCGGGGCGGTGCTGATCCGCGAGGTCGCGCGGCGAATGAATCGCGGCTGGCCGACCATCATCACGCTGGCGGTCGCGTACGGCGTCGCAGAAGAAGGACTGCTGACCCAGACCCTCTTCAACCCGCACTATCTCGGCCTCGATCTGCTTAAGCCCGCGTACCTTCCCTGGCTGGGCATCGGCGGCCAGTGGACTGTGTACGTGGTGACGCTGCACGTGGTGTGGAGCGTCGCGACGCCCATCGCGATCACGGAAGCCTTCTTCGGCCGCACGCCGTGGTTGCGCCGGCCTGGCCTGTGGGCGTGGAGCGGCGTGTTGGTCATCGGCTGCGCGGCAACGTTCTTCGTGAGCTACCAAATGGGGCACTTTCTCGCGACTCCGGCACAGCTGATCGGCGCGTTCCTCGTGGCCGCTGCGCTCGCGTTCGCCGCTCTTCGGCTGACGGCCGTCCCGAAGCCGGCGCGCGGCAATGGGTGGATCGGCTTCGCGGTCGGCTTAATCGCAAGCACCGCATTCCAGCTCGTCATGAAGGCGGATCTGCCTCCGTGGCCGACTGTTGCCGTCATGCTGGCGTTGGAAGCGGCAGTGGTCGCGTACGCCATCCGCGTGCGCCCTCCAGCCATTTCGCTAGCCGCGGGAGCCACGGTGACGTACGGCTGGGTCGGGCTGCTGACAGCCGTAGACGCGGGCTTCGCCGCAACAGTCGAACAGTCGGTCTTAGTCGCGGGCGCACTCGTGCTCGTCACGGCCGCTTGCAGCAGGCGGCGCACCCCGCAGTGCAGTTAGTCTTTCCCGGGTGAGCGACGAATCCGAGGGCGGCGGCGAAAGCACCCTCACCGTGGTGCTGGCCGGCGGGGTGAACCTGGCCATCGCGGTGTTGAAGCTGGTCGCGGGCATCATCACCGGGTCGGGCGCGATGCTGTCGGAGGCCGCGCATTCGGTCGCCGACACCATCACCGAGGTACTGCTGCTCACCGCGCTGAAACGGTCGGAGCGCCCGGCCGATCGCCGCCATCCGTTCGGCTACGGCAAGGAGCGGTACTTCTGGTCGCTGCTCGCCGCCGTGTCGATCTTCGCTTCCGGTGCGGTTTTCGCGCTGTACGAAGGATTTACCACCGTTTTCGGCGAGGGTGCGGAGCAGACCAAACCAATCGTCGGCTACATCGTGCTCGCGCTGGCTTTCGCGCTCGAATCGGTGTCGTGGGCGCAGGCGGTCCGTCAGGTTCGCCGCGACGCGAAGGCCGAGCAGCGGCCGTTTTTCGCCTACCTGCGGATGATCGACGACCCGGCGCCGAAGACGGTGCTGTTCGAGGACTCTGCGGCGTTGGTCGGTCTGCTGCTCGCCTTCGCCGGGATCGGGCTGCACCAGCTGACCGGGTCGGACGTATGGGACGGCATCGCGTCGATCCTCATCGGCGTGCTGCTGGCGTGCGTCGCGTACCTGCTCGGCAGCACGAACCGCGGTCTGCTGGTCGGCCGTCAGGCGGATCCGCGCCTGGTCCGCGGCATCCGGGACCACCTCGGGTCCGCACCGGAAATCGACGCGCTGGTGGATTTGCAGACCATGCTGATGGGCACCGACCACGTGCTGGTGTGCGCCCGCGTGGACTTCGACGACGCACTCGGCGCGGCCGACCTGGAGCGCGCGTGCGTGCGGATGGCGGACGAGCTGAGCGAGCGGTTCCCGGACATCGCGGAGGTGTTCATCGAGCCGGTGCCGCGGACGGATCCGAAGCTGCGGGCGACCGTGCTGGCCCGGTACGGCGTTCCGCCGCGGCCGAATCAGTAGCCGAAGTCCTGCGTCCAGTACCAGCCGCCCGTCGCGACGCCGACGCCCAGCTTCTTCAGCGAGCAGTTGAGAATGTTCTTGCGGTGTCCGCTGGAGTTCATCCACATCCGCATCACCTGGTCCGCGCTGGTCGCGCCCTTCGCGATGTTCTCCGCGCCCGGTTTGGGGTAGCCCGCGTCGGTGATGCGGTCGGCGAAGTTCTCGCCTTCCGGGGTGTCGTGGGAAAAGTAGTCGCGGCTGGACATGTCGTCGCTGTGTCCCTGCGCCGCCTTGTCCAGGTGCGGTTCCTCGGTCACCGGGTCGCAGCCCGCCTTGTCCCGTTCGCTGTTGACCAGCTCGATGACCTGGCCCACCGGCGTCGGCGCACTGTGCGGCTTCGGCGACGGTTTCGCGCTGCTGCTCGTCGGAGTCGGAGTGTCCTTTTTGGACTCTTCGGTGGGCGGCGGCGCGGGCGTGGCGGAAGTTGACGGCGTGGCGGTCGTCGAGGGGGCGCCGGAGGCCGGTGTCGCCGACGTGGAAGACGCCGGCGACACCGCGAACGGTCTCAGCGCACCCCCGGACAGCCCGCCGTCGCGCGTCTCCGGGACAGCGACGCTCAGTGTGCCGGGGTGCCCGGAGTGCAGCGCGAAGGTTCCGCCTGCTGCTCCGAGCCCCCCGAAAAGAACACTGAGAGTCACGCTTACGACCCGGACACGCGCACTAATGGAGGACACAGCCGCGGAAACTATCACGAACAGATTACGATCGTTACCTCCAAATGGCGCAGTGGCCAGAGACCCACTACTCAGCGTCGAGAAGCTCGATGTACCCGTCGGTCCCGTTGACCCGGATCCGCTGTCCGTCCTTGATCAGCCGCGTGGCGGCCTGGACGCCGACGACCGCGGGGAGGCCGTACTCCCGCGCGATCACCGCGCCGTGCGTCATCAGGCCGCCGACCTCGGTCACCAGGCCGGTGATCGCGACGAACAGCGGCGACCAGCTCGGGTCGGTGTACGCCGTGACGAGGATGTCGCCCGGTTCGAGATCGGCGTCGGCGAGATCCAGGATGACGCGGGCCCGGCCTTCGATGGTCCCGGCGGAAACCGGCAGCCCGCCCAGCGCACCGGCGGGCAGGTCCTCGCGACGGTAGTTCCCGGAAACCGCCTCGCCGTCCGACGTCAGCACGCGAGGCGGCGTCAGCGCTTCGTAGGACCGGAACTCTTCCTTGCGCTGCTGGATCAGCTCGCGGTCGACCTCGTTCGTCCGCACGACCTCCTGGAATTCCTGCAATCGCAAGAAGAACAGGTCCTCCCGCTCGTCGAGCACCCCGGCCCGCACCAGCCGTTCGGCCTCGCCCAGCAGAGCCTGCTTGTACACGAAATAGCGGCTGACCATGCCGTACTTTGGATACTCGCGGTAGCCGGTGAAGGTCCGGACGCGCTCGATCATCCGCTCGGTTTCCGCCGCCTTCGCCTCGCCGTCCGGCAGAGCGCGCAGCCTCTCCAGGACTTCCTGTGCCTTGTCCAGCGCTTCCTGCCGCCCTTGCGCGAAACGGCGCTTTCCGGCACCCGGCTCGAAGTTTTTGATGTTGGACAACAACATCGGCACCAGCGCGACCGGCTGTTCGCTCCACCGCGGCCGGGTGATGTCGATCTCGCCGACGCAGCGCATGCCGTACTTGTCGAGGTACCCCTGGATCGCGGCGTGCGCTTCTTCCCCGCCGGCCAGCTTGGGCAGCTCGTCGAGGAAGCCGTTGTCCTCGACCTGCCGCAGGAACTCGACGACCTCGGGGTGAGTCCGGAGCACGTCGGCGACGTCGAGGAGCGCCAGGCCCATCTCCGCGGTGACGTTGTGCGGGACGGACTGGGTGAGCGTGTCGGCGACGTTCTTCTCGCCGAGCCATTCCTGCAGGTGGTCGTTCAACCACCAGGACGCCTGCATCGCCGCCGTGAACACCTGGTGACTGCGGGGATCGAACAGGATCCGGCGCAGTTCCTTGATGTCCTCGAAGAGGAAGTCGAGCAGTTCGCTGCCGGACTTCGTCGCGATTTCGCCCTCCAGCGCTGCGATCGAAGCCTCGCTCTGCTCGATCAGCTCGGTGACGACAGCCGGATCGGTCTCGATGGTGGCCGGCGCGGCACCGGGGATCGGCTCGCCGGGCCCGTCGTCCTCGGCCAGCGGGAGGAAGTCCTCGCGGGAAAGGACGGTCTCCAGCGCGTCCTTGATCAGCGGATCGGATTTCCCCGCCACCTCAAGGAAACTGGTGCGGCTCTTGGCCACCGACAGCAGCGCGGTGGCGTCCGCGAACAGCCGCCCGCCCGCCTCGGCCATCGGCCGCGGGGTCGTCAGCTGCCAGACCGACAGGCCCAGCGGCTTCATCGCGTCGGTCATCATCTGCTGGTGGCCGACCGAGACGTAGACGTGGTTTCCCTCGTCGCCGATCTCCGGGATCGGGAACAGCGTGGTGATCGGGCGGCTCTGGACGATCTGGAACTCGTCGTCGGCCAGGCACCATTCGATGTCCTGCGGACGGCCGAAATGCTTTTCGATCGTGCGGCCGAGTTCCACGAGCCGGAGAACCTGCTCGTCGGTGAGCGCGGCCTGCTCCCGCTGGTCCGCGGCGATCGGCTGCTCTTCGGTGCCGCCGCCGGGCACGGCCAGGATGGCGCGCTGCTTCGCCGCGATCGCCTTGTCGATGATCTCGCTGTCGCGCACCTGGTAGCCGTCGGCGTTCACCAGGCCGGAAACCAGCGCCTCGCCCAGGCCGAAACTGGCCTCCACGGTGGCGATCTTCCGGTTGGACGTCACCGGGTCGGCGGTGAAGAGAACCCCGGCCGCCCGCGGGAAAACCATCTGCTGCACGACCACCGCCATGTGGACTTTCCGGTGGTCGAAACCGTTTCGCAGGCGGTAGGTCACCGCGCGTTCGGTGAACAGCGACGCCCAGCACCGGCTGATGTGCCGCAGCACCTCCTCCGTGCCGATGACGTTCAGGTAAGTGTCCTGCTGGCCGGCGAAGGAGGCCCCCGGAAGGTCTTCCGCGGTCGCACTCGACCGGACCGCGTAGGCGCGTCCCTCCACCAGCGCTTCGGTGATCTCGGCGGCCAGATCGCCGGGAATGACGATCGCCTCGAGCGCCTGCCGGACCTCCGCGCTGCCCTCGCTGATCGCGTCCCGGTCGTCCGGGTTCAGGTTCGACAGCCGCTCCAGCGGCCCCGCCAGTTCCGGTGCGTTGTCGATGATTCGCTCGAACGCCTCCGTCGTCACGCAAAAGCCGGGCGGCACGCGGACCCCGTCGATCCGCGCGAGATCGCCCAGATGCGCGCCCTTGCCTCCGACGATCGCGACCTGCTCCCGGTCGATCTCCTGGAGACCGAGCACGTAGCTGCCCATTCGTTCGTTTCCCCGTCTGTTGTGGTTCCCTGTTCGCCCGCGAGCGGCAGCCTGCCCGGCACCCCGCGTTTCCGCTGGTGCCGGCTTCGGCTGGAGATTGTGCGGCACCACCCGGGTCTTGCGGCAAGCCCCCCGATGCGTTATAAGTTAAATACGGCAGGGAGAGGTGTTCTCCGCTGCCTTTTCTTTTGCCTTCCTCAAGGGCCGACCTTCGTCGTCGTGGTGGCCTCCTTGGTGACCGGGCGGCCGGTCTGATCGATCGCCGTCGCGATGGTCGTCGTGGTCACGTCCGCGCGAGCCGACAGCGTGCAGGCGCGGGTGACCTGCTCGCCCGGAGCCAGCGCTGCGACGGTGAACGAGCACGCCGGGTCTGCGTCGCGAACGGTCACCTCGTGCAACGGCGCGTCGCCAGTGTTGCGGAGGGTGCTCACGTACGTCACCGGGTCACCTGGCCGGATCGGCTGCTGCAGGTGGTCGCGGCGCAGGTCCAGCGCCGGATGAAGCACGACGAAGTCCGCTTTTCCGGTCGCGGTGACCGGCGGGCCCCACGGGGCGGCCGCGGTGACGGTTACCGGGGCGGCGTTCGCCGGAGCCGTGCATTGGTAGCGCTGGGTTCCGCCGACCAGGAGTTCGGCGAAGGTGTGCCCGCAGGCGGGGCCGTCCGCCACCCGCACGTCGTGCAACGGCTGATCGCCGGTGTTGGTCAGCACGACCTCGAACGGCACCGAATCGTCGGCTCGGTACGCGCGGCTGGCGGCGTGCTTGGCGACACTCAGCGCGGGCTTTTTGACCCGGAACGACGCCTGAGCGGAACTGCTCACCGTCCGCTGCGTCGGGTCGGCGCCGGTCACCTTCGCGATGTTCGTAAACCCTTCCGAACCCGCGGTGATCGTGCACTGGTACTCGATTTGGGCGTCCGGAGCCAGGCTCGGGACCTGGTGCGCACAGGCCGGGGTTCGATCGTCCACAACGGACACCGCGGTCAGCGGGACGTCGCCGACGTTGCGCACGAGCAGCGAGAAGGTGACCTTGTCGCCCTGGCGCACCTCGTAGGGCTGGGCGTCCTTCATGATCGCGATTTCCGGGTGGATGACGTCGATCTTCGCCGAACCGGACGCGGTGACCGGGCGGTTGGTCGGGTCGGTTCCGCTCAGAGTGGCGAGGACGGTGAAGTCGTCCGGTTTGGCCTTCACCGTGCACTGATAACTCTGTGCCGCACCGGGTTCGAGACGGTCGAACTTCTTTGGGCAGCCGGGATCGTCGCTGGTCACCGCGATGAGCGGAACGTCGCCGGTGTTGGTGACGGCGACCGTCACGGTGAGGTTGTCGCCAGCCCGCGCGACGGTCGGGCTCGCGGAGGTCATCACGGTGAGCGCGGGATGGATCACGTCGATGTGCGCGTCGGCGGACGCGGTGAGCGGCGGGCCCACCGGCGGAATGCCGGTCGCGTGTGCGGTGCTGACCGCGTCGTCGGCCGGGGCGGGGATGGTGCAGTCGTAGGTTTTGTTCGCTTTCGGGGCGAGGGTGTCGAGGGTTTTCGCGCACGGGCCTTGGTCGGCGACCTTGACCGCGGTCAGCGGGGCGTCGCCGGTGTTGGTGACCGTGAGCGTGAAGGTGACTGGGTCGCCTGTGCGGAAGGGCCCGCCGTGGACGGTCTTCGTCAGCGCCAGTCCCGGGTGCACCACGCTGAACGCAGCGTCCGCAGTGGCGCTTACTGTGCCGCCGATCGGGTCGGTGGCGGTCACCTTCGTGGTGTTCGAGTAGCCGTCGTGTCCGGCTTTGGCGGTGCAGGTGTAGTGCTGTTCTTCGCCAGCGGCCAGAGCAGGGAAGTCGCGCGCGCAGGCGGGCGTCTTTTCGTCCACAATGGACGCCTTGGTCAGCGGGACGTCTCCGCTGTTGCGCACGGTGACAGTGAAGGTGACTTGGTCCCCCTCGCGCACCTGCGTCGGCGCGACAGCCTGAGTGATCTGGACCGCGGGGTGGATGACGTCGACGTGCGCGCTAGCGTTCGCGGTGACCGGGCGGCCGGACGGATCGGTGCCGGTGACGGTCGCGTCGCTGGCGAGGTCGTCGGTCGCGGTCCGGGTGCAGGTGTAGGTCTGCTTTGCCTGCGGGGCAAGGGTTCCCAGCCGTTTTTCGCATTCCGGGACGGCCGGATCGGCGACCTGGGTGTCGTGGAGTTCGGCGTCACCGGCGTTGGTCACGGTCAAGGTGAACGTCGAGGGTTCGCCCGGGCGCACGACGGTCGGCACCACGCTCTGCGCGAGCGTGACGAGCGGATGGATCACGTCGATCGCTGCCTCGGTCGCTGCCGTCACCGGTGCTCCGACCGGCGGTTTCGCAGTGACCTGCACTGCTTCGGTCACGTCGGTGCCTGGCGCGGTCGTGGCGCAGTCGAACGTCCAGCTGGCTCCGGGATCGAGTGCGTCGTGCTGCTGTGCACAACCTTCCGCACGGGCCATCGATGTGACGGCCAGCCCGGTGAGCGGCACGTCGCCGGTGTTCGCCACGACCACGTGGACCGCAACGGCGTCGTTTTCCCGGAACGGTCCACCTTGGACAGTCGCGGTCAAGGTCACCGCTGGGTGCTGCACGGTGAACGACGCGCTCGCCTTCGCGGTGGCCTGACGGCCGGTCGGGTCAGTGCCGGTTACCGTCAAGTCGTTCGTGAAGCCTTGCGCTCCAGCCACTGTGGTGCAGGTGAAGGTCTGTTTACCTTGTGCGCCAAGGGTTCCGATAGTTCGCGCGCATTCCGCGACGCGGTCGTCTGCCACCGCGACGTCATGGAACTCGATGTCACCGGTGTTGCTTACCGTGACAGTGAACGTGACACGGTCCCCCTCGCGCACCTGCGATGGCGCGGCGGCCACGGTGGCGTTCAGCGACGGGTGAACCACGTCGACGCGAGCGTCCGCGGTTACGCGTTGTGTCGTTCCGAGCTGATCTTTGCCAGTCGCGACAACGGTATTGGTCACGTCGTCGGCCGGGGCTAACTGTTCGCACTTGTACGTCTCGACCGCATTGGGAGCCATCGTGCCAAACTTGCGGACACAACCGGGCACACTGTCGTCCGCCACTGCGACGTCATCGAGGGGGACGTCCCCAGCATTGCGCACCGTGACCGTGAAGGTGACGCGGTCCCCTTCACGCACCTGCACGGGGGAGACGGCCGCGGTGACCGCCAAGGCCGGATGAATCACCGTCACGGTGGCCGAGGACTTGGCCGTGACCGGTCGCCCGGTGGCGTCGGTGCCCGTGGCGGTGACGGTGTTTGTGGTGGTGAGCGCGGGTTTCGCGGTGCAGGAGTAGGTCTGCTGAGTGCCGGGGGTGAGTACGCCGAAAGACCGCGAGCACTCCGGCGTTGTCTCGTCGGTGACGTCGACCGGATTGAGGGGACTGTCGCCGGTGTTGCGCACGGTGACGTTCCAGGTGACCTGGTCCCCGCCGTGCACCACGGGTGGGACGGCCGCCTTCGAGACGGACAGCGCGGGCGTGATGAGCGGGACTTTCGCCTCCGCAGTCGCGGTGACGACCTTGCTGAGCGGGTCGATCCCCTTCACCGTCGCGCTGGCTCCGTCCGGCAGCGGCACCGTTGCCGAACAGGTGCCCACCACCGATTGCCCCGGCGCGAGGGAGCCGATGGCGCGAGCGCACGAGGGGACCGCTGGGTCGCTGATGGTCACGTCGTGCAGCGGAACGTCGCCGGTGTTGGTGGTCTTGAGCGTGAAGGTCGCCTGATCGCCAGCACGATAAGCCGGTTTGTCGACCTGCTGACTCAACGCCACGGCCGGGCGGAGGACGTCGACGTTGCTGCCCGCCGAAGCCGACAGCTGTTCCCCGCCGGAGCCAACGCCAGTCGCCTTGACCGTGGCGACGAACCCCTTCTCCGGCGCGGCGAACGTGCAGCTGTATCGCATCGTGGCCCCCGGAGCCAGTGACCCGATCTTCTTGCCGCACTGCGGGTTCCGCTCGTCCGAGACGTCCACATCGGACACCGGGGCGGCAGCCGGGTTCGTCACGCTCACGGTGAACTTCACCTGGTCGCCAGCGTGCACCCGATGCGGCTCGGCCACCGCGGCGACCTGCAAGTTCTGCGCCGGCCGGGCGGGAGCCGCATGCGCGGCGGGGGCCAGCAGAGTGGCCGTCAGGCCGAGGACTAAGAGCAGACGTTTCCCGGCCGAAACCATGCCCGCAAGTTTTCCACCATCCGGTGACGCCGCGGCGATTTCCTACCCGGCAGTGGGATTACCTCACTCCGCTGAGCGATGAGTGAGACGCACGGTTGACTCGTGAGTGATCGCCGCCGCCTGATCGAGGAAACCGATCACCGTTTGGAGTTGCTCGTCGGAGTAGCCGGCCGCGACCGCTTTGGTCGCCGCGACGATGTGGTCCCACAGCGGCGCGATCCGTTCGACGTTCGCCGGGTCGACGCGGACGAGGACCTTCCGCCGGTCGTCCGGATGCGGCATCCGGTTGACGATGCCCTTGCGCTCGAGCCGGTCGACCAGCGCGGTGACGGACGCGGGCGCGAGCCCGGCGTACCCGGCCAGCTCCTTCGGCGTGAGCGGACCGAGCCGCGCGAGGTAGTCGGCGACCTTGCTCTCGACCGCCGAGAGCCCGTTCCGCTCGGCGATCACGGTGTGGAACATGACCGTCTCGGTCGACAGCTTCCGAGCCCGAAGCAGCAGCTCAGAGACCAGTTCCTCGCGTTCGCTTGACATGTCCCGGAAGTCTAGCGGACTATTTAGTTCGACAGAACGAATTACTTTCTAAGATATTCGAGGGGGCGAACCATGTCACGGATCTTGATCGCGGGCGGGGGCATCGCGGGGGCGATCACCGCGATCGCGCTGCACGAGGTGGGCCACGAACCAGTGCTGTACGAGGCGTACGGCCGCAGCGCGGAGGGAGTCGGCGCTTTCCTGACGCTCGCGGTGAACGGCCTCGACGCGCTGACGCCGCTAGGGCTGAAACCGCTGGTCAAAGACCTGGGCTTTGATACCCCGAGGATGACCCTCGGGCTCGGCAACGGCCGCCGGCTCAGCGAGTTCCCGCTCAGCGGGGCGCTGCCGGACGGCACGGTGAGCCAGACCGTTCTGCGTTCCGACCTCTATGTGGCGCTGCGTGGCGAAGCGGCCAGACGCGGCGTGCACACGGAGTTCGGCAAGCGCCTGACCGACGCCACGCAGACGGCGGACGGCGTCACCGCGACCTTCGCCGACGGCACGGAAGCCCACGGCGACCTGCTGATCGGCGCTGACGGCCTGCGGTCGACAGTCCGCCGGATCCTTGATCCCGCCGCGCCCTTGCCGCGGTATGTGCCACTGCTGAACACCGGCGGTTTCGCCCGCGGCCTCGACCTCGACGACGAGCCGGGCGTCATGCACATGGTGTTCGGCCGCAAGGCGTTCTTCGCGCACGTGCTCGCCCCGGACGGCGCGGTCTGGTGGTTCGCGAACGTGCCGCACGCCAGCGAGCCGACGGAATCCGACCTCGCCGCGATGCGCGGCCCCGGCTGGCGGAAGCGCCTGCTCGATCTGGTCCGCCCGGACCGCACTCCGGCCGCCGCGATCATCGAGGCCAGCGAAAACATCTACGAACCGTGGGCGACGTACGACTTCCCGACGGTCCCGGTGTGGCACCGCGGCCGGATCGGCTTGATCGGTGACGCCGCGCACGCGACGTCACCGGCGGCCGGTCAGGGCGCGGCGATGGCGATCGAGGACGCGGTGACGCTCGCGAGGTGCGTGCGCGACGTGTCCGACCCGGCAGCCGCGTTGACGACCTTCGAGACGTTGCGCCGGGAGCGCGTGGAAGCCGTTGTGGCCCAAGGAAAACGCAACGGCGACGCGAAGGCCCCCGGCCCGCTCGGCCGAGTGCTCCGGGACTTCTTCATCACGCGCGCGACGCGCAAACCGGCCACCGAAGACCCGAACCGGTTCATGTGGGACCACCGGATCGACTGGGCGGCCCCGGTGAAGGCGGCTTAGCGCCAGGTGTCGACGCGGTGGAAGTTCTTGTACGCCCGGCTCGGCGTCGGCCCGCGTTGCCCCTGGTAGCGGGAGCCGGCCTCGCTGGAGCCGTACGGGAATTCCGCCGAGCTGGACAGCCGGAAAATGCACAGCTGGCCGATTTTCATCCCGGGCCACAGCGTGATCGGCAGGTTCGCGACGTTCGACAGCTCGAGCGTGATGTGCCCGGAGAAACCGGGGTCGATGAAGCCCGCGGTGGAGTGGGTGAGCAGCCCGAGACGGCCGAGCGAGGACTTGCCCTCGAGCCGCCCGGCGAGGTCGTCGGCGAGCCGGACCTGTTCGAACGTGGACCCGAGCACGAACTCGCCGGGGTGCAGCACGAACGGCTCGTCGCCCTCCTTTTCGACCAGCGAGGTCAGCTCGTCCTGCTGCAGCTGCGGGTCGATGTGGGTGTATTTGCTGTTGTCGAAGACCCGGAAGTAGCGGTCGAGCCGGACGTCGATGCTGGACGGCTGGACCATGGCAGGGTCGAAGGGGTCGATGCCGAGCCGGTCGGCGTCGAGCTCTTTGCGGAGGTCACGGTCACTGAGCAGCACGGATGCAGCCTATCGGGCGGGCAGCCGCGGCCCGGGCACCCCCACCGCGTCCGCCCGCTCGAGGTACCGCCGCCGCCCGAACGCGCCGAGCGCTTCCTGCAGCGCAGTCGCGCCAGGGACGAACTGCCGGACAGTCTCCGCCGCGTAGTTCACCCCCGCGACGGCGAGCACCGCGGCCTGCGCGACCGGGTTGTCCGGCAATTCGAGAAAGTCGGCGTTGTCGCGCCCGAGCACGAGCCGGCTGATCGCGGAGTGCACGCCGACGTTCACCCGCGCCAGCACTTTCCCGACGGCCCCGCGCCCCTCGCCGATCGCCGCGTGCGTGTCGACGAGGGCGCGGGCGAGCCGTTTCGAATCGTCGTCCGGGATGAACTCGGTGGCGGCCAGCATCCAGAGCAGCCGCCAAGCGTCGTCCTCGTCAGCGGGCAACAGCTCGTCGGCGACGCCCATCAACCAGCCGACGTAGCGCCAAAGATGCAGGATGTCGGCCTTCTCGCGGGCGGTGTAGCGGAGGCCGAGCAGCTGCGTGCCGAAGATGTAGACGAGGGAGAAGAGGAGCAAGGTGCCCGCGGTCTGGACCTGATTGACCGGACGGTCCCACCGTTCGTAATCCCAGTCCGGCCGGTTGTTCATCGCACGCCGGACGTGCGCGTGCACCAGCCGGATCCGCAGCGCCGCCTGGTACCCCGCGCCGTGCTTTTCGAGCGCCCCCGGCGTCGTGACATCGATCCACCACACCGCAGTCTCCACCAGCCGCCGCGGTGCCCGGTGCTCGATTTCCCCAGTGCCGACCAGGGATTTCGTCGCCCGCGAGGCCAGGTAGCCACCCATGAGCGACATGTCGCCGAGCGGAAAGAGCCCAAGAAGCCCAGCGCGGGTGATCGCCTTCGCGCCACTGACGAGCCGCTGCGGATCGACCCAGTACGGGGTGGCTTCGACTTGTTCTATGAAGGTCGCCAGCTCCGGCGGTACTTGCTTCCCGGCCAGCGCCTGCTCGACGAGGTCTTGGCGGCGAGGTTCCCGGTGAAGCCACTCGACGACAGCGTCCGCTAGGGCGTCTTCCTGCTGCGCGAAGGTGCGGAGCCGCTTGAGCTGGGCTTCGTCGGCGTGGGCACCTCGGGTCCGGGCCGCCAGCCGGAACCCGCCTTGGCGAAACATCTCGGGGTCGTCCATCGCGCACCTCCGCACCGTGGGTCGACAACAAGTGTTGTCACTTTGCTGGCGGAGCGTCAAGGCATAGCCCCGCTGGACACGGGAGCGGCGTGGTTGTGTATGCTGGCGGGGCACTGCGGATGTAGTTCAATGGTAGAACATCAGCTTCCCAAGCTGAATACGCGGGTTCGATTCCCGTCATCCGCTCTCTTGCGAAAGCCCCAGGTCAGTGGTTGTCCACTTAGGATCTGGGGTTTTTTCTTTCCCAGCCATTCCGCAACTCCCGTCAAGCACCGTCCAGCCGGTGCCGGAGTTCGCGAAGTCCAGCGCCGAGACCAGGCTTCCCCGCAGCGGCCACAGCAGGGATGTACGCGTCCAGGAACTCCCGGTACATCGCGGTTAAGTGCTCCGCTGCCAGCGCGGTCGCCCGCGGCACGTCCTGGATTCCGTGACGACGCCAGGTCAGCGCGGCCTCCGCGAGCGCAGGTTCCTTCCCTGCCTTGAGATACCAGGAAACGGCATCGTCGTTATGGCCGATCCGGTGGGTGTTCAAGGTGTAGAGGAAGCGCGGCGGGAACAGCACGGTCTTCGTCGTCGCCCGCACGCCCTTTGCCAGCAGCCGAGCCGGGTTTTTCACCTCCGCGAGGTAGGCGTCATCGAACCTGCTCACCGCGAACTCCGCGCCGTTGAGCACGAGCTCATCGGCGTCCGGCGGCTGCGCGCTCGCGCGTGGGTCAGCGCCATAAAGCAACCGCCCTGACTCGATGAGGTCGAGGCGGTCAACCGGAGGAAGGCGTCCGTAGTCGAACCGTCCGGTGCGTACGCCGGCTTCGTCCGCCCAGAAGATCGACAGGCGGTCAGCGAGCGGGTCGGCGCAATTGAGGCGGACGAGTCGGCCGATCTGCGCGATCTCCGTGCCCGTCTCGGCTGACACGGTCCGGAGGACCAGGGCGACGTCGACATCGCTCACGAGCGGGGCGAAACCGCCGTGTGCCAGGCTTCCCAAGGCGAAAACCGCGACCAGGCGGTTGCCTAGGACTTCTTGGGCAGCATCGATCGCTGTCTGGAGAACCAGTTCACCGCCGGTGGAGTCCTCGGCCATGTGCGCCTGCCGATCTACTTCGTGGTTGTCCGGTGTAGCCGAGCGCTGAACAGTCCGCCCGCGACTAGGCCGGGATACACCGCCCATTGCGGGAAGGCACTGAGTTCGCCGGTCAGGGCAAGGATTGCGACCAAGGCTCCATAGGCGAGCACGAGGTAGGCAAGCAGCCATAGGAGCAGCCGAGGAGCGGTCCGGATCGAGCGTGCGGCACCGCGGAGGCCAGTCGTCTTGGCGAGGTCGGCGCGCAGCCATTCCCGCGGATCAGCCCGACGTTGCCCCATTGACCGAGTATGGCACCTGCGGATCCTTCGGTTCTAGCCCTGCACGCTAGTCGCAGCTTCGTCTTTCGTAGCCGACGAAGCAGCCCTGCGGTGGAACCAAAACAACCCGCACAACACCGCCAGCCACACCACGCCGACGATCAGCGCCAGGCGTGTGTCCTCGGCGAACGCCATCACCACGAAGACGAACACCATGAACACCATCGTCAAAATCTGGCCCACCGGCCAGAACGGCACCGGGAACGCCAGATCCGCGGCAGGCGACTGACGCCGGGAGCGGTAGTGCGTAAGCAGGATCATGAACCAAACCCACACCGTCGCGAACGTGCCCACCGACGCGATCAGCAGGAAAGCGCTGTCCGGCAACAGATAGTTCAAAACGACAGCCAGGCTCAGAGCGGCAGCAACCACGAGGACGGTCATCCACGGAATGCCATTACGCGTCACCCGGGCCATTACCGCGGGGGCTTGGCCGCGCTGAGCCAGGCCGTAGATCATCCGTCCGGCACCGAAAATGTCGCTGTTGATGGCGGACAACGCCGCGGTCACCACGACGATGTTCAGCACCGTTGCGGCGGAGTGCAATCCAAGACCGGCGAAGATCTGGACGAACGGGCTTCCCGAAGTACTGATCGTGTTCCACGGGTTCAGCATCATGATGATCGCCAGGGTCGCCACGTAGAACAGCAAAACGCGAACGGGGACCGTGTTGACCGCCTTGGGCATGGCGGTGCGCGGATCTTCGGATTCGGCTGCGGTGAGGCCCAGGATTTCCGTACCGCCAAACGCGAACATCACCAGGGCGAACGAAGCGATAAAGCCGCCGATGCCGTTGGGGAACCAGCCGCCGTGGGCCCACAGGTTGGCGACGCTGCCGGAATGAGCACCGAGGCCGAAGATCAGGATCGCCGCGCCGCCGAGGATCATCGCGACGATGGCGACCACCTTGACCAGGGTGAACCAGAACTCCAGTTCCCCGTAAACCCTTACGCTGACCAGGTTCGCGGCGGCGATGACCAGGATCGTCAGCACCACCCAGATCCAGCGTGGCACGTCGGGGAACCAGAATCCCATGTACACAGCCAAAGCGGTCACGTCGGCGACGCAGACGATCACCATCTCGAACGCATAGGTCCAGCCGGTGAGAAAGCCCGCCAGCGGGCCCAGGTGTTTCCGCGCGTATTCGCCGAACGAACCGGGGGCGGGGTCGTTGACGGCCATCTCGCCCAAAGCGCGCAGGACGAAGAAAATCGCCGCGCCACCAATAAGATACGCAAGCAGGACCGACGGCCCGGCCTTGGCGATCGTGTCCGACGAGCCGTAGAACAGTCCGGTGCCGATCGCCGAACCCAAGGCGATGAACCGGATGTGCCTGCCGTTCAACCGGCGGCTCAACCCATTCCCGGACTTCGTCGGCATCGACGCTACCTCCCGAATTCGGCGGCCCGCGGCGCAGCGGCGCGCGAGCGGGTCGGCACAGTAGAACCGATCCGGCCGGGACCGCCCAACCGACGGCTACCGGAAAGCGTCTGCGATTTCAGACGGTCCATAAAGGACCGGTCAGCCCTCGACCAGTTCCCACGGCGCGCCCGGTTCGGCGCGGTCGAACACCTGGCCCGGCGCGGCGAGCAAAGCCGGCACGACGTCCGGGTACAGCTGCACGACGTGTTCCAGTTCCAGGCCCTCCACCTCGAAATCCTCCGCCTCGGGGACCTCGAAGCCGACGAACAGCCACGTCCCGTCCTGTTCCCGCACGACCTGGCGGACCGCCCGCGCCGGAGCGTCGGCGGCCGTTCCGATTTCGGTCAATCCGGTGCTCAGCTGGACTTCTTCGAGCGGCGAACCGGGATGCGTCCAGGCCGCGATCCGGGCGTCGCGGTGGGCGAGGTCCTCGTCGACGTCATCGGAATCCGACACCGAGCTGAGCA
The DNA here is from genome assembly GCF_053611505.1 of Amycolatopsis sp. NPDC054798. Classification (NCBI taxonomy): domain Bacteria; kingdom Bacillati; phylum Actinomycetota; class Actinomycetes; order Pseudonocardiales; family Pseudonocardiaceae; genus Amycolatopsis; species Amycolatopsis sp. NPDC054798. The sequence goes on from NZ_JBSHAM010000059.1 coordinate 41,741, forward strand.
GCCAGGTGCGGCGGTCCGGATCCCAGTCCGCGGCCATCCCGGCCGGCACGTCGGACAGCGCCGACAGCTGCGGCAGCAGGGCCACCGCCTCGCGCAGGATCATCGCCCCGAACAGCTGGCGGTTGACCTCCATGTCCTCTTCGAACTCGGCCCCGTCGCTGATGAACCAGTCGCCGTCGTCGTCGAGGACGACAAAGGCCAGATTCTCCGGGTGCTCCACCAGTTCGTGCGCGATGATCACCGGGGATTCCGGGTCCTGCCGCAGCGGCCATTGTTCGGACATGCTCACTCCCCGTCGTCGATTACCTGCAACCACTCGGCATCCGGAGCCTCGCGGAAGAACACTTCGCCCGGTTCCGCGTCCAGCAGCTCGACGACGTCCGGGTACAGCTGCGCCACATGGCCCAGCTCCAGCGTGTCAACCTCGACGTCGGTCTGCTCATCGGGGTCCGGCACCTCGAAGCCGACGAACATCCACGTGCCGTCCTCTTCCCGGCTGACGTACCGCACGCTCCGGGCCGGAGCGTCCGCCGCGGTGCTGATCTCCATCAACCCGAGGCTGAGGTTCACCTCGTCCATCGGCGACCCGGCGTACGGCCAAGCGGCCTCGCGCGCCTCCCGGTACGCGCGAGCCTCCTCGTCATCGCTCGGAACGAGCGGCGAAATCAGCACCCAGCTCGCGCTGTCGGCGTCCCAGTTCGCGCCCATCCCGGCGGGCAGCTTGGCCAGCGCCGACAGCTGCGGCAGCAGCTCGACGACGTCGTGCAGGCACATCGACGCGAACTGCTCCTCGTCCAGCTCCGGATCCTCGCCGAATTCCGAACCGTCGCTGACGAACCAGCCTTCCTCGTCGTCGAGAAGCACGTGATCCAGCTGCTCCGGACGCTCGATCAGACCCCGCGCGACGAGCACCGCCGCGTGCGGTTCCTGCGCCATCGGCCATTCCTCGGACATGCCCGCTCCCACCCCTCGCGTGTCGCTGCGGGCCCATCCCACCAGACCCGTCCGCTCAGGTGCACAGCGCGTCCGCTGGCAGGAAATTCCACACACGTTGGATTAGGCTTGGCGGCATGGTGCTGCCAGAACGTCTCGCCCGGTTCAACCGCGTGGTCACCAACCGGGTCACGAAACCCTTCGCCGACAAACTGCCCGGGTTCGGGGTGCTCGTGCACCGCGGCCGGAAGTCCGGCCGCGAATTCCGCACCCCGCTGAACGTCTTCCGCACCGGCGACGGATTCGTCGTCGCGCTCACCTACGGGCCGGACGCCGACTGGGTCCGCAACGTCCGCGCCGCGGGCGAGGCGGAGGTGATCACCCGGGGCCGTAAATACCGCGTGCGCGATCCGGAACTCGTGCATGATGAGGCGCGCCGTCCGATGCCGCCGGGGGTGCGGCAGTTCCTCGGGCTCGTCGGCGTCACGGATTTCCTGATGCTGAAACGAGAATAAGGGGAGAGCGGATGCTCACGGGGAAGCTGGTGCGGCTGCGGGCGATCGAACCGTCGGACGCCGAATCGATCTACCGGTGGATCCACGATCCGGAGGTCGGCCGCTATATGACCAGCGATTACCCCCGTTCGCTCTCCCAGTTGCGAAAACGGGGCGAAGAACGCCCGGTGAACACCTACGAAAACGTCGTGCTCGGCATCGAATCCCTTGAAGCGGGCAAGCTGATCGGCGTCGTCGACCTGCGCGACGCACGCCCAGAGATCGGCCGCGCCGAGGTGGACATCTACATCGGCGAGACCGATCACTGGGACGGCGGCTACGGCACCGAGGCGTTGAAACTCATGTGCCGCTACGGATTCAACGTGATGCGGTTGCACCTGATCGCGCTCTGGGTGGTCGCCGAGAACGAGCGCGCGCGGCACGTGTACCGCAAGGTCGGGTTCGTGGAGGACGGCCGGCACCGCGAATGCCATCGCGGGCCGGACGGCCAGTACTACGACATGTACCTGATGAGCCTGCTCGAACCCGAGCTGAACGACTGAGCTAGCTCTTGACCTGCCGCTTGCCCCACAGGCTCGCGGCGAGGCTCACGCCGATCGCGGCCAGCACGACCTGGGTGATGATCTCCAGCCAGTCGATGCCCTTGGTGTCGGCGTAGCCGATCCCGCGAGCGATCGCGGTGCCGACGAACGCGGCGACGATGCCCACCAGGATCGTCAGCCAGATCGGGATCGCTTGCTTGCCCGGTGCCACGAGCTTGCCGAGCAAGCCGAGGATCAGGCCGATCACGACCGCGCTGATGATGCCGGAAACCGCCATGGCGAAACTCCTTCTGCCGAGAGGACCGGGCTCGACCGGTTTAACCCGGAACCCGGGGCGCCAAACCCGGCTTACCGCCCGTTCTGAGCCACCGCCACCGGAAGCACGGAAAATGCCCCGGTCCGGGGTCCGGACCGGGGCATTTTTTCACCCGGGTGATCAGAACGCGGCTTCGTCGATCTCCATGAGCGCGTTGTCCGCGGCCTCCACGATGGCGCGGCGCGAGGTCAGCTCCGGCAGCACGCTCTTCGCGAAGAACGACGCCACCGCCAGCTTGCCCTCGTAGAACGGCTTGTCCTTGGCCGAGGCGCCGTTGTCGAGCTTGGCCAGTGCGACCTCGGCGCCCTGCAGCAGCTTCCAGCCGACCAGCAGGTCGCCGACCGACATCAGCAGCCGCACGGTGTGCTGGCCGACCTTGTTGATGTTCTGCGGGTCTTCCTGCGACGAGGTCAGGTAGCCGATCAGCGAGCCCAGCATGCCCTGGGTGTCCTCGAGCGCCTGCTTGAGCAGCGCGCGCTCGTTCTTCAGCCGGCCGTTGCCCGCCTCGGACTCGATGAACTTGGTGATCTCGCCGGCGACGAACGCGAGCGCCTGGCCCTTGTCGCGGACGATCTTGCGGAAGAAGAAGTCCAGCGACTGGATCGCCGTGGTGCCCTCGTACAGCGAGTCGATCTTCGCGTCGCGGATGTACTGCTCGATCGGGTAGTCCTGCAGGAAGCCGGAACCGCCGAGCGTCTGCAGGGACTGCACGAGCTGCTCGGTGGCGCGCTCGGAGCCGACGCCCTTGACGATCGGCAGCAGCAGGTCGTTGACGCTGTGCGCCAGCTTCAGCGCGGCCTCGTCACCCTCGCCGGTCCACAGCTGGTCCTGGAACGAAGCGGTGTACAGGTAGATCGCGCGCAGGCCCTCGGCGTACGCCTTCTGCAGCATCAGCGAACGGCGCACGTCGGGGTGGTGCGTGATCGTGACGCGCGGCGCGGTCTTGTTCAGCATGTTCGGCAGGTCAGCGCCCTGCACGCGCTCCTTGGCGTATTCCAGCGCGTTCAGGTAGCCGGTGGACAGCGTGGCGATCGCCTTGGTGCCCACCATCATCCGGGCGTACTCGATGACCTGGAACATCTGCGCGATGCCGTCGTGCACCTCGCCGAGCAGCCAACCCTTGGCCGGGGTGCCGTGCTGGCCGAAGGTCAGCTCGCACGTGGTGGACACCTTGATGCCCATTTTGTGCTCGATGTTGGTGACGAAGGCGCCGTTGCGCTCGCCCAGCTCGCCGGTCTTGGAGTCGAAGTGGAACTTCGGGACCAGGAAGAGCGACAGGCCCTTGGTGCCCGGCTTGGTCTCGATGCCGGGGCCCTCGGGACGGGCCAGAACCAGATGCATGATGTTCTCGACCATGTCGTTCTCGGCCGAGGTGATGAACCGCTTCACGCCGTCGATGTGCCAGGAGCCGTCCTCCTGCTTGACCGCCTTGGTGCGGCCGGCTCCGACGTCCGAGCCGGCGTCCGGCTCGGTGAGCACCATGGTCGCGCCCCAGCCGCGGTCGATCATCAGCTGAGCCCAGTGCTTCTGCTCTTCGGTGCCGTTCTTGTCCACGATCATGGCGAAGTTCGGACCCGCCAGGTACATGAACAGCGGGGCGTTCGCGCCCAGGATCAGCTCGGCCGCGGCCCACTGCACCGTCGGGGGCAGGCCGAAGCCGCCCAGCTCGTTGGTCAGGCCGAGCCGCCACCATTCGCCGTCGACGAGAGCCTTGTAGCTCTTCTTGAACGACTCGGGGATCGTCACGCTGAAGGTCTTGGGGTCATACACCGGCGGGTTGCGGTCCGCGTCGGCGTAGGACTCGGCGAGCGGGCCGGTGGCGAGGTTGTTCAGCTCGGACAGCACGCCGCGGGCGGTCTCCTCGTCCGACTCGGCGAGCACGCCCTTGCCGAGCCGTTCCTGCACGCCGAGCACCTCGAAGAGGTTGAACTCCAGGTCTCGGACGTTGCTCTTGTAGTGGCCCATGTCGTCACTCCGTGTCGTGTTCGGCTTTCCGGCCGGGCACTGGTTCCCTTACTCGCCGGTAACATCAGGATATTACCTACGAGTAACCAGAGCAAGCGAATCCGCCCTTCCAGGGGTGGTGTTTCGCTCGGAATGACGGGCCGACCAGGGGCCAGCCTCACCGGGTGCTGCGCGCCACGGCCTCCTGCACAGCCGGGGGACCGGCGCTGTCGTCAAGCTGGGGGACGAGGATGCCGCTGCGGAACGCGATGGTCACCGCGTGTGTCCGGTCGCGGGCGGAGAGCTTGCGGAGAATGCTCTTCACATGGGTCCGCACGGTTTCCACGGACAGGAAGAGCAGCTTCGCGATGCCGGAATTCTCCAGCCCTTCGGCGACGAGCTGCAGAACCTGGTACTCGCGCCGGGAAAGCGGCATGGCGCCCTTGGGCTGCACGAGGTGACCGTCGACCGGAGCGGCTCTCGGCGAGGGTTCGCGCTTGGGCCGCGCGGTGAGCGCGGACAACGCCGGGTCGATGTAACGCCGGTCGTGATGCGCGCGCCGGACCGCCTCGGCGAGCCGCCGGGAATCGACCGCTCGCGGCACGATGGCGTGCGCCCCCGCCCCGATGGCGGCGGCGAGGTACTGCTGGGTGCGGTTGGTGTCCCGCACAAGGGTGACCAGCACGAGTGCCGGATCGCCCGCGTTGAGCAGCTTCGCGAGGTGGCAGTTGGGGTCGAGCGCGGAGTCGAGGATCACGACGTCCGGCCGGACCTGCTCGCACAGCTGCATCGCCGCGTGGTGGCTCGCCGCCTGCCCGGACCAGTGCAGGCCCAGCGTGCGGTGCACCATCGCCGCGATGCCCTCGCGGAAAATCGGGATGGGGTCGACGACTGCGACCCCCAGGCTGCGACCGCCGGCTGGCTGACCGGCCGACATGGGCGTTCGGTGGGGCTCGATGCCACGCATCTCGGGCCTCCGTCCTCAATGGCCGCTCCCGGTGACCGGCACGCCCCCTCGGCGTGCCCGCCGGTCCCCCCTGCCGGAACCGGCCGGGAACGACACCTTGTCTCTGGTTCGACTCCGCCGAGAGCAGCTTGTGACGCGGTTTCCCCCTCATGGCCGTAACGGCTGGTCGCAGCAAACTCTCCGTAGAAAAGTGCCCCCCAAATGCGGGAGAACGGCGCAGCGAGGGTCCGCCCACCTGGGTTAGCTCTACTGAGGGTTTAACTGCTCGGGTGAATCTCCGATGACCGCCCGTGCGCGCAGCCGACCGAACTCCTCGGCGAGCGTTTTCGGGGTCCAATGGGCGTTCAATCCGCTCGGATTGGGCAGAAGCCAGACCTTCGTTGTCCCAATTGTCCGGTCTTGCGGGCCGACGGTGGCGCGGCGGTCGCCGAACGCGACGCGGTAGGCAGTGATTCCGACCACTGCCAGCCAGCGCGGGCGGTACTTCTTGACTTTCTTGGTCAGGATTTCGCCGCCTTCGCGGAGTTCGTCGTCGGTCAGCTCGTCGGCGCGGGCGGTGGTCCTGGCCACGACGTTGGTGATGCCGAGGCCGAGGTCGAGGAGCTGGTCCTGTTCGCTCGAGTCCAGCAGGCGCGGGGTGAAACCGCTGGCGTGGAGCGCGGGCCAGAAACGGTTGCCGGGGCGGGCGAAGTGCAGGCCGAGCGCGCCGGAGTAGAGGCCGGGGTTGATGCCGCAGAACAGGACGTTCAGGTTGGGGGCGAGTACGTCCGGAATGGTGGTTCCGTGTGCGGCGGCTTGTTCGGCCTTGGTGGGTTTGGCGGGCATGGGGTCCAGTTTCCGGGATGCTGGGCGGCATGCCCGGCAGCCAGCCGACCAACGACCGGAGAGGCAGGCGCTGCTGCGGTATCTGACTCCAGGCGGGCAACGGCTGGCCGAACGGCCTCCCGCACGTCGTTGCCTACTCGCTCGGCGACCGGACCCGGAAGTCGCTCACCGCTGACCGGGACTGGTTCTCCGCACGATCTGCGAGCGCGGGGTAGCCAACCCGCCGCCCCGCTCGGTAGCCTGTGTGATCTCTCGCACAACGGCGTCGATGAGGAGAGCACATGCAGTTATGGCTAGTGCTCGGCCTGGTAGCACTGATCATCGCCATAGCCTCCGTGATCGTGATCCTGGAAGACCGCCGCGCCGCGCGCCAAGCCGCGATGGCGAGACGAGCCCGGTTAGCGCGCCTTGGCGAGGTCGATCCGCTCGCTCCGGGCAGGCTCCACGCGGAGGGTTGAAGAGATCGGCCGGAGAGCGAGCAGCAGCGCCCCGGCCAGCCAGCCGAGCCCGGCCCCGAAGGTGTTGGTCATGAGGTCGTCGACGTCGAAAATCCGGTAGACGAACGGCGCGGTCCCGAAGTTCGCCGTGAGCTGGGTGATCTCGACGGCCAGTGAGGCGGCGAAGCCGATCGCCAGCGCGCCCACCAGGCCACGTCGCCACAGCACCCGGGCGAAGAATCCCAGCGGTACGAACAGGAGCACGTTCATCGCGGCCTGCTGGAAGGTCTGCGTGGTGAACCAGTCCGCCGCCGGCAGCCCGTGCTTCACGAGCTCGGTGTGGATGTCCGCGATCCACTGGAACGGCTCCAGCTGCACGGTCTGCTCCAGCCGGCGGCTGTGCGGTCCGGGCAGCGGCAGGAAGACGACCGCCAGCGCCATGCACGCGTAGAACACGACCGCCGCCGTGGTCGCCAGGCTGCGCAACCGCAGTCGGCCGTGCCGCGCGAACTGGAGCACGAGCTGCGGGATCAGGATCGTCGCCCATACGGCGAGGAACCCGATGAACCCGTACTGCAGGGCGGTGACCTGTGCGTTCGTCATGCCAAGAACGCTATTGATCTTGCCGCGCCGGCACTTCGGTCGAAGAGCCGGAGGCGCTCGCAGCGGGATCGGCCAGATGGCCGAGTACTCGCCGACCGATCGGTCAGCCGTCGCGCGAGGGCGGTTCGTCGTCGCGGTCCACGCGCTCCGAGCGCCAGGCCGCGAAGACGGTGCCGACGATCAGCAACAGGACCACGCCAAGCACGAGCACGACGAGCTGCAATTCCATTTTGTCCCCCTCGGCACCCAACGCACAGATCGCGAGGCGCGGGGCGAACGTTACCGAAACTTTCATCCGGCACCGGCCGTTCTGCCCTGGTCAGGACCGTCCGGTTTGGGCAGACTGCTTCGCCGGGCGTCCGCACCAGGGGTCAAGCGGGCGCGAACACCGGAGGAAACATGAAGCTCTTCGCCCGGCTCGCGGCCACCGCCGCGGCCGCACTGGCCACCGTGGCCGTCACGAGCGCGCCCGCCGAGGCCGCACAGACCACCGACGTCCGGCTCATCGCCTTCAACGACCTGCACGGGAACCTCGAACCGCCGTCCGGATCGAGCGGCCGGATCACGCTCCCGGACGGGACCAAGGTGGACGCGGGCGGCGCGGCCTACCTTTCGACGCACGTCAAGCAGCTCGAGGCGCAGGTGCGCAACTCGATGGTGCTGTCGTCGGGCGACAACATCGGCGCGTCGCCGGTGATCTCGGCGCTGTTCCACGACGAACCGACCATGGACTTCCTCAACGAACTCGGCGTGAAGGCGTCCGTGGTGGGCAACCACGAGTTCGACGAGGGCTACCAGGAACTGCTGCGCATGCAGCTCGGCGGCTGCAACAAGACCGACGGCTGCCAGTTCCGCAAGAGCTACGACGGCGCGCGTTTCCCGCTGCTCGGGTCCAATGTGTACTTCGACAACGGGCTGCCCGCGTTGCTGCCGTTCAGCATTCAGTTCTCCGGCGGTGTTCCGGTCGGCGTCATCGGCGCGACGCTCAAGGACCTGCCCTCGGTCGTGACGCCGGAAGCCATCAAGGGCCTCAAATTCGGGGACGAGGTCGAGGCGATCAACCGCACCGCGAACATCCTCGACCGGCTCGGCGTGAAGGCCCAGGTCGTGCTGCTGCACCAGGGTGACGAGGCGCTGCCCGGCTCCGGTCCGAACGACTGCAAGGTGCAGCCGGACGGCGACGCCGGGACCATCGCGAAGAACGTGACGCCGAAGGTCGACGCGATCTTCACCGCGCACAGCCACCAGCAGTACAACTGCGTCGTCAACGACCCGGCCGGCCAGCCGCGGCCGGTGATCCAGGGCGCGTCGTTCGGACGGCTGCTGTCGGTCGTGGACCTGAAGATCGACCGCCGCACGCGCGACGTGGTCCGGTCGCAGACCAAGGCGCACAACGAAATCGTCACCCGCGACGTCACGCCGGACCCGGCCGTGACGAAGCTCGTCGACGAGGCCAAGACGAAGGCCGCGCCGATCGCGAACAAGCAGGTCGGCACCATCACCGCGGACCTGCCCGCGGCGGGCGCGGCTTCCGGCGAATCGCCGCTGGGCGACGTCATCGCCGACGCTCAGCTCGAAGCGACCAAGTCGAACAACGCCGTGATCGCGATGACGAACCCGGGCGGCATCCGCGCTGACCTGACGTACAAGTCGTCGTCGGCCAGTGAAGGCGACGGCGTCGTCACCTACGGCGAAGCGTTTACCGTGCAGCCGTTCTCCAACATCATGCAGACGATCACGCTCACCGGCGCGAACCTGAAGAACGTGCTGGAACAGCAGTGGGGCCAGTCCGGCGGCACCAAGATCCTGCAGATCTCGAAGTCGCTGCACTACACGTACTCGGCTTCGGCTCCGGTCGGCTCTCGGGTTTCGAACATCACGGTCGACGGCAAGGCGGTCGACCCGGCGGCCAAGTACCGGGTGTCGGTGAACAACTTCCTCGCCGCCGGTGGGGACGGGTTCACCGAGTTCAAGAAGGGCACCGACCTGGCGGGCGGGCCGGTGGACCTGGACGCGTTCATCGCTTACCTCGGCGCGCACCCGGGCATCGCTCCGCCGCCCGCGGACCGGATCACCGCGACTCCGTAGTTTCGTCCGTGAAGGACTCCTTGAGGGAATCTGATTCCCTCAAGGAGTCCTTCACGGCTTTTCGGGCTCTCGTTTCTCCAAGACAGCCGGGGGAAGATGGTCGGCATGACGATGACCTGGGACGACGTGACCGCGTGGGCACAGGAGGAGCTGCCGGAAACCGAGGTGGCGACCTGGTACCGCACGCCCGCGCTGAAGGTGGCGGGCAAGGGTTACGCCCGGCTGCGCACCGAGGCCGAAGGCGGGCTGGTGCTGTTCGTCGGCCTCGACGAGAAGGCCGCGCTGCTCGCGTCCGGCGATCCGGCCTTCTTCACCACGCCGCACTACGACGGCCACGGCTCGATCCTCGTGCACCTCGACCGCGTCGACCCGCAGCAGCTGCGGGAGTTGCTCACCGAGTCCTGGCGATCGAAAGCCCCGGCGCGGCTCAGCAAATGACGATCGGCTGCGGCGAGTACGTCGTGCTGCGGCTTTCCTCACGGACCTCGCCGCCGCTGGCCAGGTCGTAGAAGACCCGGGTGTCGCTGACGGTGAACCCGGACGCGCCCGGCGAGGCGTGACACTGACCGTCCGGCCCTGGCCCGAACTGCACCGGCGGCGACACCTGATTCGACGGCGCGCCGCTGCGGCCTTCGACGCGGAAGTGCTTGGTACCCCAGATCTTCACCGTCACCGAGCCGCCGCTGACGCTCGCCTGGATCGCGATGCCGGTCGGATCGTTGTTGGCCAGCTTGAGATCCACCGCGTTGCCGGAGCTGTCCACGGCCACCGCGTCGCGACCCGCCGGATAGCGGTCGATGAAGTGGTCGTGCGCCGCGTGGCCACCGTCGCCAAGGCCGGCGAGGTAAGCCGCGTTGTACAAAGTGGACGAAAGCTGCGACAGCCCGCCACCTGCCACTTCCGGGCCGGTGCCGTCCTCGTCGACCGGCGCGGACGCGTAACCACCACCGCGATAGTCGTTGAGGCTGAACGATTCTCCCGGTTTCACGAGGACGCCGTTGAGGCGTCCGGCGAGCGTCGCGACATTCGCCGCGGCCGGGCCGCTGAGCCCGCCGGTGGTGTACTCGCCGATGACTTCCTTGACACCCAGCGCGTTCGCGCCGTCAGTGGTCAAGGTCGGGTGTTTCTGGTCGTAGACGACCGCTAGCTCGCGGCCGGACGGCTTCGCGAGCACCTCGGTGAGAGTCTTGAAAGTGTTGGCCCAGTCGATCTTTCGCCCGTCCTCGGACGGCGTGACAGCCGGTACGCCGGAGTCGAGGGTGATCTGCGCGTCCTTGCTGTTCGCCTCGGTCGACGCCAGGTCCGGCTGGACGGCCGCGCGCAGCTTCTCCTGATCGATCCGCAGTTCGAGACCGCCGCCCCCGTTCGGCTGGAACTGGAACGACGACGCGATCGCCGACGGCTGCAGCGTGCTGTCCTTGCCCTGTCCGTGCAGCACGACCGGCGCGGCCACCGCGGGCGCGACCACGGTGTCCAGCAGCCGGTGTACGTCGGCGGAGTCGGTCTTGGCCGGGGTCACGGCCATCTTCAGCGTGACCCCGCGCGGAGAAAGCCAGTCCGCCACCACGGTTTGCACCGCGGCCGGGACGTCGGCCAGCTCCTGGCCTTGCCGCGGCTCGACCGCATACGCGGTGACCCCGTTGTTTTCCTTCGGCGTGAACCCGATGCTGCCCTCGACCAGCGGATGGTTGAGCTGTTTCCCGGCGAGCTGCTGTACCGCGTCGGTCACCTCGAGCTGGTCGCTGCGCGTCACGACGCCCACCTCGCGCGTGCTGAAGAACGACAGCAGCCGGGTGACCGGGCTCCACGGTTGATGCCCGGCCTGCGCGAGCGTGCCTGGCCAGTCGAGGCCGAGGCCGGAATCCGCGGGCACGAGCGTCCCGGTGACGTCGCCCGCGTGGACCGGCACCGGACGGGTCAGCCGGGGCTGGAGTTCGCTGTGCAGCTTGGCTTCGGCCTCGGCATACGACAGGCCGCCGACGTCGATGCCGGCCACCTGGACCCCGCGCGGCACGTCGCCGGCGCTGGTCATCAGGTCGATGGTGTAGAGCAGCACGAACAGTCCGAGCAGACAGCCGACGATCATGAAGGTGCGGCCGACGCGTTTGCGGAGCCGGCGGAGGCGCGTGTTCGGCGGCGGGGGCGCGTCGGCCACCGCGAAGATCTCCGTGGCCAGATCGGGTTCGCTGACCAGGGCGGGGGCGTCCAGCAGTTCGTCGCTCAGCAGGTCGTCGGCGAAAGACGCCGACGAACGGTCTTCCTCACGCAACGCCTGCCTCCCCTGGTACGGGAGCTACAGGTAGAGCCCCGTGCCGTGTTCGGTCCGCTCCGTGGCCACCGCGTGGATGTCGCGTTCGCGCATCACCAGATGGCCCTCGCCCTGGATCTCGACCTCGAGCTGGTCCTCCGGATTGAAGAGCACCCGGTCGCCCTGCTTGACGTTCCGCACGCTGTTGCCGACACCCAGTACATCACCCCAAACCAGCCTGCGCGCGACTTGCGCGGTGGCGGGGATCACGATGCCGCCGCTGCTGCGGCGCTCGCCTTCCTCCTGCGACAGCCGCACGAGAACGCGGTCGTGCAGCATCTGGATCTCGAGCTTGGGCGTGTCCGGCACGCCAGCCATGCTACTGACCGGTTGCCGGGGCCTTGGGCTCGCCCGCCATCATCAGGCTCAGCGCCTTCCCCCCTCCGTTCTCGAACCGCACCGGGACACCCCAGTCCTGCCGGGTGATCCGGCACGCCGGGTGCTCGCCGCCGTCGTCGCAGCTCGCGGCCTGCGCCACTACCTGCAAGACACCTTCGGTCGCACCTTCGGCGAACTTGAGCCGCCGAACGAGATCAGTTCCGATCCCGGCCCCGTCGGCGAGCAGTTCGGGCGGCGATGCGGTGATCTCCAGCCGCGTCGAAGGCCCGTAGCGCTCGTCGAGCTTCTCGCCCGGCGGCGGGGTGAAAACGACGGAAAACTCGACCTCGCCGGGAGCGAGCATGGTCGGCGGACGCCGCACTGCCTGGCGAGTACCCGCGACTGCGGTCGCCTGGCCATTGCCCCCGAGCGGGGTAACCCGGTTGCCCGCCGATTCCACGACGTACAGCTCGCCGTCGTGGCGCACCAGGCCCTGCGGTTCGGCGAATCCAGTGGCGAGCGTCGTGACGTCGCGGGTGAACGGGTCGTAGCGGCGGATCGCGCCGTTGTAGGTGTCGGCGATCGCGATCCGGCCGTCGGACAGCACGGCGAGGCCGAGTGGATGCTGCAGGAGCGCCTGATCGGACGGGCCGTCCGCGTGGCCGAAGGTGAACAGGTCGGTGCCGACCGCGGTGTGCACGGCGAAGGACTCTTCCACCGGTTCGATCCAGCGCAGGGCAGAGGTTTCCGCGTCGACGAACCACAGTTTCTGCCCGTCCACGGCGAACCCGGACGGCTGCGCGAAGAACGCCTCGTGCACGTCGCCGTCGCGCAGGCCCTCGACGGTGGTGCCCGCGAACCGGCGGATGGTGCCGGAGACCGGGTCGAACACGCTCAACGTGTGGTTTCCGGCCATCGCGACGACCACGCCGCCAGCGGGGGCCCACCACGTGACGTCCCACGGGCTGGTGAGGTCGATGTCCAGCGCCTTGCCGGTGTCGGTGCCGTCGCGCCACTGGTTTCCCGTGCCGGCAATGGTCTTCACCTCGCCGGTGTTGAGGTCGAGGCCGCGCAGGCGGTGCCCGGCGGTGTCCGCGACCACGGCGTGATAGCCGGCGCGCTGCGCGACTTCGTTGGGCAGCAAGGCGATTCCGGCCGGTTCGGTGAACTGGGCCAGGTCGAACGGCCCGTCCTGCGTCCCGCGAACGCCGCTGCCGAAGCGGCGGATGACCGTCTCACCGTCCGAAGCGAACTCGACGATGGAGTGATGTCCGGTATCCGCCACCAGGATCCGCCCACCCGCGGTGACGACAGCCTTGCTGGGGAAACGCAGTTCCGTGCGCTGCTCCTCGACCGGCACGTACGGGCTGCCGCCGCGACGGAGGGTGCCCTTCGCCTCGTGCTTGGCGACGAGGTCGGCGATCACACGGCGTAGCGCCTCGCCGTGGCCTTCCCCGGCCGCGACGTGCACGACGTAGCCCTCCGGGTCCACGACGACGAGCGTCGGCCAGGCCCGTACGGCGTACTGCGACCACAGCTCCATCTTCGGGTCGTTGACCACCGGATGGTGCACCTCGTACCGGCGCACCGCGGCCTCGATCGACGTGCGCTCGCCCTCGCGGCTGAACTTCGGCGAGTGCACCCCGACGGTGACCAGGACGTCGGCGAATTCCTGTTCCAGCGGACGCAGTTCGTCCAGTACATGCAGGCAGTTGACGCAGCCGCTGGTCCAGAAGTCCAGCAGCACCACACGTCCGCGCAGTTGCGCCAGGGTGAGCTGGTGGCCGCCGGTGTTGAGCCAGACGTCGCCGGTCAGCTCGGGCGCGCGCACGCGGGCTTGCCGGGCTTGCGGTGAGGAAGTCACGGGAGGAGTGAACTACATCCGGTCACGCAGTGTTCCGTCAACCGCGGCTGGAGAGAAGAACCTCACCCCGCCGAGGGAGCCCATTCCGGCAAAAAAGGGCGCGCGGACGCGGCCGGGCGCTACGTACGCTTCGGACATGGCACACGTTCAGCCGGCCGAAGCCTTCACCGTGGAGGAGGCCCGCATCCTGCAGCAGAATCTCGGCGAGCCCTTGCGGCCTGGCCTCACGCCCGCCGAACTGAGCGACGTCGAGGACCAGTTCGGGTTCACGTTTTCCGACGACCACCGGGTTTTCCTCACCGCGGGGGTGCCGGTCGGCGACCGCTGGCCGGATTGGCGCCACGGCGACCCGGACCAGCTGCGCAAACGGCTGGACTGGCCGGTCGACGGCGTCCTGTACGACGTGGAGAACAACGACCTGTGGCTGCCGGAATGGGGCCCCCGGCCGCGGTCGATGTGCAACGCGCTGGCGGTCGCGCGGCGGCAGCTGGCGACGGTGCCGCAACTGGTGCCGGTGTGCGGGCATCGGTATCTGCCCGCGACGGCCGGGGAATCCGGGTATCCGGTGCTGTCGGTGTATCAGACCGATGTGGTCTATTACGGCTGGGACCTGCGCAGCTACCTGCGGCACGAGTTCGGTGGCGAACCGCTGGGCGAGGAGCCGGCGGACGTCCGAGTGGTGGAGTTCTGGTCCCGGTTCGTGGAGTGAGCTGTGTCTTTGGCGGCTGTGTCTTTGGCGCCGGCTGTGTCTTTGGCGCCGGCTCCGCCGTCGCGTGCGGGATCGCCTTTAAGTCGGCGGGTCGGGGAGCACCGCGCCCGGCCCGGGGGGCCGTGCACGCTGCTCCCC
>NZ_JBSHAM010000060.1:0-54626 GCF_053611505.1 Amycolatopsis sp. NPDC054798
CTTGTCAAGGTATCTTTCCCGCCTTGACAAGCACCCGCCGTCCGTCGTCACAATCAGCTTCGGGGTGCCCCCAACTCACCGAGGCGCAATGTCGCCGCCAGGCGACGAGCCGCCGGCTGCACCCTCACCGATCCGACCGCAACGAAGCCGGATCAAAATCCTCCCACCCCTCATCCTCCACAGCAGACACACCCGAAGCAGGAGCAGAAAACCGCCTCTCCCCCACCCTCTCCGCCCGCAACCGCTGAAACTCCTCCACCGTCATCCCCGGATCATCCCCCGCCACCCGAGCCGGAGCCGCCCGCCCCGACAACGCCTCAACCAGCAACCCCGCCTCCTCCCCCAGCAACAACCCGACCCGGTTGTAACAATCCTGCTCAGCCTCAGCCATAGCAACCCGCACAACCTCAAGCACCAGCGCCGAAACCCGCGAAGGATCACCGTCCACAACAGACGGTGCCAGCCACAACCGCTTCAACGCCCCCAACGCGTCCACAGTCACTTGAACCGACCCATCCAACGCATGAGCCGACCCCCGCGCCTCCGTCATCACCGAAGCGACCTGCGCCAACGCCGCCTCCCGATCGCGCGCCAGCTCAATAAGCTCCCGGGTCTTCACAACACCACCGGCTCTTCGTCGTAAAAATCCGGATCATCCTCAGCCAACGCCGCATACCCCAACGCCGACACAGCCTCCGCCCCCAGCACCGGCGCCAAAACCTGATGCATCCGATCCCCAGCCCGCCGCTCAGCCCGCCGCGACAACTCCAGGATCTGCGAAGCCACCGCCTCCGACCCGCTCCGCAACGCAGCCCGCGTCAACGTCAACCCAGTCAACAAACCACCAGGCGCGACCTCGACCGAAACCCCACCGGCAGCAGCCTTCCCCACCACCGGCCCGGCCCGCTCGAACCGAGCCGCAGCCGCCTCCCCGGTCCGGGAAGCCTCCTCCATCACCCGCGCCACCGCGCGATCCATGTTGAATTCAGCCACCACTCACCCCGTCGGCCGGTAAAACCCAATGAACTGCTGCCCGGCGTTCGTCGTGCGGATCTTGCTGATCTGCACCGGATCCCCGGCCTCGACCATCTGCCCGTCGCCGATCACCATCGCGACGTGCCCGGACCACACCACCAAATCCCCCGGCAGCAACTGATCAATCGACGGCACCTCAGCCCCGACCGTCTGCTGCTTCGCGGTCCGCGGCAACTGCAACCCAGCGTCCTGATAGGACGTCATCGTCAACCCGCTGCAGTCGAGCCCCTGCCCGCGCGCGGTCCCGCCCCACACATACGGAACACCCAACTGAGACAACGCCGCCCGGACCGCTTTAGCCGCGGTCTCATTAGGCGCCATCACGGTTTTCCCGCCCGGCAGGTTGATCCCGACGCCACTGCCCGGCTGCGGCGGAACGGCCACCGGCAACCGCGGTTTCCCGGCGTACCCACCGCCGCCTCCACCGCCGCTGTCGCCACCGCCCCCGCCACCACCGTGGCTGACGTGCGAGCCGTTGTTGTTGAACGCCTGCGGCACCGAGGTCGTCGCGCTGCTCGCGGAAGTCGATTCGGATCCGCCCAGCCGCTGTCCCAGTCCGGTCAGCTTGCCGAGCGTCTCCTCGGTGAACGTCGCCGCCTGTCCGGTCAGCTCGCCGATCTTCGTCTGCAGCTGCAACAGGATCTGCCGGGCCGCGGCCGCCCGGCTCTCCGGCGGCTGGATCCCGTTGACCGCCGCCAGTGCCTTCATCGAAGACGCGATTTCCCGCAGAATCTGGTCCCGGACCTGATCGTTGCGGATCTCGCCGACGTGCAGCGTCTCCGCCGCCTCGGCGACCGCCCGCTCGATTTCCGCGCTCTCGTCGAGAAGGTCCTGGACTTCTTTCTCCAGATCCTTCGACGTCGCGACCGCACGCTCCGAGGTCGCCCCGGAACTGGCCTGCGCCAGGTTCACCCGCTGGCTGCCCGCGTGCTGATTGGCCTGGCCGACGGACGTCTGCAGCGCGGCATGCCCGTCGCGCGCGCCATGGATCGCCGACGGGTCGTGCTTCAGCTTGGCCGCGAACTGATTAGTGGTGTCCAGTCCGTTGCGGACCAGGTGGTCAACCGGAGCGTTCACGAAAGCCTGCGCAAAGCGTCGCCGTGTTCCTGCTCCACCGCGGCGTAATTGCCTTGGGTGCGCCGAGCGGCCTCGCCGACGTCATGCCAGCCGCCGCCGAGCGCGTGCATCCGTTCCTGCAACGCCCGCATCCGCGCGCCGTACGCGCCGGCGAACCCGGATTCGTCGCCGATCGCCGAGAACCCGTCGCCGGACAGCGTCACGTGCGGACCAAGATGCGCTTTCGCCGCGGCGCGCACCTCGTCGCCGAGTGGGTCGACCTGCTTCGCGTAGTTCTCGTACGCGCCGTCGTCGACATGAAAACCGGACACAACCCGCCCCTCCCCTGAACCCTGCGGCCCAGGTTAGCGGACGGGTTGTGCCCGGACAGGCGAATTGACCGGATCAGGTCAGCCGTTGAGAATCTTCGTCAGCCAGTCCCCGGAAGCCCGGACAGCCTTGCCGTCGACCGCGATCGTCGGCGTGCCGAAACCGACCTGGCCGTTGCCGAAGTCCTGCTGCAGTTTCGGGTCGTTCTGGATCTGCTGGAAGTCCGCCTGCAGCTGCTGGTCGTAGGTGCCGGCGTTGACCGTCTGCGCGAACTTCGCGTCGGTGATCCCGAGGTCCTGGCCGAGCTTGATCAGCTGGGCCTTGTCGTACCCGCGACCGCCTTCCGGCGGCTGGTTCTTGAACAGCGCGTCGTGGAACGCGGTGAACTTCTGCTGGTCGGCGGCGGCGAGCGCGGCGTTCGCCGAGTCGAGCGAGTAGCCCGGCGGGTCCGAGTTCTTGTTGAGCAGGATCACCATGTGGTAGCGCACGGTGAGCTGGCCGTCGTTGATCGCCTTCTCCATCCGCGGCCCGAAGTCCTGCTGCAGTTTGGCGCAGTACGGGCACAGGAAGTCGGCGTACAGGTCGATCGTCTTCGGCGCGCCCGGTTTGCCGACCGACACCGCGGTCCCCTCGCGCTTCTCGACCACGCCCTGCCCGAGCGACGGCGTCGCGCCCGGCTGGATCGCGCTGTCCTGTGTGGCGTTCTTGCTCGAGTTGATCCAGAGCACGCCGCCGATCACGAGCGCGGCGACCACCACGACGGCGACCACCACCGCGATGATCTTGTTCCGGTCGCTCCCCGAGCCCCGCGCCTGGGCGACCGACCTCGCGGCCGCCGCCTGCTGCCGGCTTTTCCGCGCGTTGCGCGCAGCTCCACCCACTGTTCCTAATTCCCTTCCGCGATGCTCTTGGGGTAGTCGTCCGGGGCCTCGGCCGGGTTCCCGGCGTTCCCGGAATCCCTGCCCTTGCCCCAGCCGAGCCAGCCGTCGACCGAGAACCACGTGCGCGGCCGGACGAGCAGCCACACCGCGAGCAGGGCGAAGCCGGTGTCCCGCAGGATCTCCTGCGGGTACTCGGTCTGCCCGGCATTCACGCGCCCGCCGCCGCCGAAGCAGCCGCAGTCGATGCTCAGCCCGCGCGCCCACGACTGCGCGATGCCCGCGACGAGCACGGCCAGCAGCAGCAGCGAGGCTCCCGCGATCCAGCGCGTGGCCAGCCCGGCGAGCAGCAGCAGCCCGAGCACCAGCTCCAGCAGCGGCAGCCCGGTGGCGACCGGGCGCACCAGCGCGTGCGGGAGCACGTCGTAGGCCTGCACGGCGATGTACGTCTGCCCCGGGTCGGCGATCTTCAGGCCGCCGGATACGAGCCATACGGCAGCCAGCCCGAGCCGGGCGAGCGTGCCGATGGTGTCGAGTACAGGTTGGGGCAGTCGGCGCACGCGCTTAGGCTAGCCGTCTGACCTGAGAACTATGTGAGCAGCCAACCGGCGAAGCGGAGGCACCGATGCGGTTACGCGCTGTGCTCGCCACCGCGTTTCTGCTGGTCAGCTGCATCTCTTGCGGATCGTCGACGGTATCGAAGGACGATCCGCTTCCCACCCGGGCGCGTGACGGCAACCACCTGACCATCGGAATCCGGTTCGACGCGCCGGGTCTTTCGCAGCGGACCGTCGACGGCAGGCTCGCCGGTTTCGACGTCGATGTCGCTACTTTCGTCGCACGCGAGCTGGGTGTCGAACCCGACCGCATCACCTGGCACGAGACCACCCCGGCCCGCCGCGAAACCGACCTCACCTCGGGCGCGGTCGACCTGGTCGTGGCCACCTATTCGATCACCGACAAGCGCAAACAGCGGGTGAGTTTCGCCGGCCCGTACTTCAGCACCGGCCAGGACCTGCTGGTACGGCTCACCTCGCCGGACATCACCGGCCCGGAAAGCCTCAACGGCAAGCGGCTCTGCTCGGTCACCGGCTCGACGTCCGCGCAGATGGTGAGGGACAAGTTCGCGCAGATGGTGAAGCTGGTCGAGTATCCGCGCTATCCGGACTGCGTCACCGCGCTGCTGGCCAACCAGGTCGACGCGATGACCACGGACGCGGTGATCCTCGCCGGGTACGCCGCGCAGAACCCGGAGCTGCTGAAGGTGGTCGGCCGCCCGTTCTCCACTGAGCGGTACGGCATCGGCCTGCGCAAGGGCGACACCGAGGGCCAGCACGCGGTGGACGACGCCATCCGGAAGATGGTGTCGACCGGGGCCTGGCGGAAGTCGCTGGAGACGAACATCGGGCCGTCGAACTATCCGTTGCCGAATCCACCGGAGATCACCGAGCAGTGACCGACCTCGCCTCGCTGCCGGACCTGCCTGTCCGCGCGGTGCTGCCGTCCGTGCTGAGCGCGCTCGACGACCACGGCGCCGCGGTGCTGGTCGCCCCGCCCGGCACCGGCAAGACCACGCTCGTGCCGCTCGCGCTGAACCGCGGCGAAGGACGCGTCGTGGTCGCCGAACCGCGTCGGCTGGCTGCTCGGGCCGCGGCCGGGCGGATGGCCGCATTGCTGGGCGAACCGGTCGGCGAGACGGTTGGGTACGCCGTGCGCGGCGACCGGAAGGTGTCGTCGCGCACGCGGATCGAGGTGGTCACGTCGGGGCTGCTCGTGCGGCGGGTGCAGCACGATCCCGAGCTGGCCGGGGTGTCGACGGTGCTGCTGGACGAATGCCACGAACGCCATCTCGACGCCGATCTGCTGCTCGCGTTGCTCCTCGACGTCCGAGCTGGGTTGCGCGACGACCTCCGGCTGCTCGCGACCTCGGCGACGGTCGCGTCCGGACGGCTGGCCGAGCTGCTCGGCGACGCTCCGGTGATCACCGCACACGCCCGCACGTACCCGGTCGAGCTGAGTTATCGCGCTCCGGCACGTGGGGAACGTCCGGAAGCCTCGGTCGCTTCGGCAGTCCGGAAAGCACTGTCCGAAGGAGACGGTGATGTGCTCGCGTTTCTCCCTGGCGCGGGAGAAATCGCGCGTACGTCGGCGTTGCTGAGTTCGCTGGACGCCGATGTCCTGCCGCTGCACGGGCGGCTTTCCGCTGCCCGGCAAGACGAAGCGTTGCGACCTCGCGACCGGCGCCGGGTGGTTCTCGCGACCGCCGTCGCCGAGTCGAGCCTGACCGTGCCTGGTGTCCGCGCAGTGGTGGATTCGGGTCTCGCGCGTGTCCCCCGGGTCGATCACCGGCGCGGTCTCGCCGGGCTCGCCACGGTGCGGGTTTCGGCCGCAGTGGCGGAACAACGCGCCGGTCGAGCGGGCCGTGAAGCGCCGGGCCGCGCGTACCGCTGCTGGCCGGAGCACGAGCAAGCGACACTGCCCGCGTACCCGGAACCGGAAATCCGCACCGCGGAACTGGCGCGGTTCGCGTTGGAACTCGCCTGCTGGTCCACACCGGACGGAACCGGGCTCGCCTGGTGGGACCCACCCGGCGAAGGCGCGCTTGCTGCCGCGCGAAGCCTGCTCCGCACGCTCGGCGCGACGACGTCTGACGGCACTGTCACGCCGCGCGGGCAGAAGATGGCCGACCTCGGCTTGCATCCCAGGCTGGCGCGCGCGTTGCTGGACGGCGCTGAGGTCGTCGGAGCCCGCGCTGCCGCGGAAGTCGTTGCGCTGCTTGATTCCGGAGCGACGCTGACCGATGTCGAAGCCGAACTGCGACGGCTCCGTTCCGCGCACGACGACGCGGCCCGCCGATGGCAGCGGGACGCGAAACGGTTGGCGGCCTTGGTCAATTCGCCGTCGAAAACTTCCCCGGACGCCGCCTTAGTCGTCGCCCTCGCGCATCCGGAACGCTTGGCGCGGCGGCGCACTGGGTCAGCACCGGTGTATCTGATGGCCAGCGGCACCGCGGCCGAACTGCCCAGCGGCAGCGGACTGGGCGACGCCGAATGGCTGGCCGTCGCCGAAGCCACCCGCGACCCGGGCCGCGTGCACGGCACCATCCGGCTCGCCGCGACCGCCGACGAAGCGCTGGCGATTCAAGCCGCGCCAGCTTTGGTGTCCGAAGTGGACGAAGTGCATTGGGATGGCGATGTCGTCGCCCGGCACGTCCGCCGCCTGGGTGCGATTGTGTTGTCGGAGAAGCCTTTGCGCAACCCAGATCCACAGCTCGTCCACGACGCGGTGGTTGCCGGGCTCCGCGCTGAAGGTCTTGGCTTGCTGCGCTGGAGCCAAGACGGAACCCGGCTCCGCGAACGTCTGGCCTTCCTGCACCGCGTGCTGGGCGAACCGTGGCCGTCAGTGTCCGACGAATCTCTTCTGTCCGATGTAGACACTTGGCTGGATCTCTCGCGAGTCCGCCGCCGGGCCGATCTGGCGAACGTCGACGCCGGAACCGCCTTGCGCGGCCTGCTCCCCTGGCCCGAGGCGGCGAGGCTCGACGAACTCGCCCCGGACCGGCTCGAAGTCCCGTCCGGTTCGCACTACCGCGTGGACTACCGAGGCGACCAGCCAGTGCTCGCGGTGAAGCTGCAGGAAACGTTCGGCTGGACCAAGACACCATCGCTCGCCGACGGCCGAGTGCCGGTGGTGCTGCACCTGCTGTCGCCCGCCGGCCGTCCGGCCGCGGTCACCGCCGATCTCGAATCCTTCTGGCGCACCGGGTATGCCGCGGTGCGCGCCGACCTCCGCGGCCGCTACCCGAAGCACCCGTGGCCGGAGGACCCCGCCACCGCCAAGCCGACCAGGCACACCGCCCGCAGGTCACGCTGACCCCTGCCTAAAGTCGGGGTTGGTCCGGGACGGTCGGCCGATGCCCGCGCACCCCGCCCGGGCGCAGACTTCGCCCTATGATCACGTTTCGCGGATTGACGAAGCGCTACGGCCAGAAAACGGTGGTCGACGGCCTCACCTCGGTCATCGAGACAGGCACGGTGACCGGGTTCCTCGGCCCGAACGGCGCGGGCAAGTCCACCACCATGCGGATGACCGTCGGCCTCGACCGCCCGGACGCCGGCGATGCCCTGATCCGCGGCAAACCGTATGCGGAACTGCGGTTTCCGCTGCGGGAGGTCGGGGCGTTGCTGGACGCGAAGGCCGTACATCCCGGACGCACCGCGGGCAAACACCTGCTCGCGATGGCGCGCAGCAACGGAATCGCCTCGAGCCGCGTCGAGGAAGTACTCGCGACGGTCGGGTTGAGCGACGTCGCGGGCAAGCGCACCGGAACGTTCTCGCTCGGCATGAGCCAGCGGCTCGGCATCGCCGGCGCGCTGCTCGGCGACCCCGGTGTGCTGATGTTCGACGAGCCAGTCAACGGCCTCGACCCGGACGGCGTCCGCTGGGTGCGCCAGCTGATGCGTTCACTCGCCGCCGAAGGGCGCACGGTGTTCGTGTCCAGCCATCTGATGAGCGAGATGCAGCTGACCGCGGACCGGTTGCTGGTCATCGGCAAGGGCTCGATCCTCGCCGACTCGGCGATCAGCGACTTCATCGCGGGCAATTCGAGCCGTTCGGTCGCGGTGCGCGTGCCGGATCCGGCCGAGCAGGCGAAACTCGCGGATCGGCTTCGGGGGAACGGCTGGTCGGTGCTGCCCGGGGAGGGCAGCGAATTGATCGTCGCCGACGCGACCGTGGCCGAGGTCGGGGATCTGGCTCACGAACTGGGTGTTCGGCTGCACGGGCTCGCGGAACGGACCGCTTCGCTTGAGCAGGCGTACATGGAACTGACTGCCGGATCGGTGGAATACGGGGTTACGGCATGACCAAGCTGGCTATTTCCGCGGAGTGGACCAAATTCTGGTCGGTGCGGGCGACGTGGTTGTCGTTGATCGGCGGAGTGCTGCTGATGGCGTTCTACTCCGTTGTCACCGGGATCTCCCAGCACGTCGGCGACGATCGGCAGCAGTCCGCGCACGGCATTGTCAACTCCGGGGCGATCTATCTGGTCGAGTTCTGCGTGCTCGCAGTCGCGACGCTGTTCGTGACCAGCGAGTACACCAGCGGATCGATTCGTTCGACGCTGCAATGGGTTCCGGTGCGGGCCCGGGTCACCGCGGCCAAGGCAGCGGTGCTGGTGCCGGTGCTGTTCGTTTACGGCGTGGTGGTCGCGGCGGTGGGCATGGGTGTCGCCGCGGTGCTGATGCGTGGGGCTGGGGGTTCCACGTCGCTGTCACAGGGGGCGATCACCGCACTGGGCATGGGAGCGTACTTCGCGTTGCTCGGCGTGCTGTGCCTCGGCATTTCGTTCGTGCTGCGCAGTGCGGCGGGGACGTTGGTGGTCGTGATCGTGCTGCTGCTGCCGTTGCCGATGCTGATGTCGTCGTACGTGTTTCCGGAGGCGATGAATTACTTCCCGGCCTTCGCCGGAATGAACGCGATGGTGCCGCCGGGAGACCTGAACCCGCTGCTCAACACCCTGCCGCCGTACGGGCCGTGGGTGGGCGTGCTGGTCTGCCTCGCCTGGGCGATCGCCGGGATCGCCGCTGGCACCACCCTGCTGAACCGCCGCGACGCCTGATCCGGGGCAGTGGTCCGTGAAGGACTCCTTGAGGGAATTAGATTCCCTCAAGGAGTCCTTCACGGACTTTGTCAGGCACCGGGGAGGCCGAGTCCGGCGAGCACGGCACGGGCTCCGGCAACCAGTTCGGCTTCGGTCGGCGGGTTGACGGAGCCCGTGCCTGCCAGTGCGTCGAAGATCGATCCGTCGAGCCACCCGATCAGCACCCGGGTGTGGTCCTCCGGTCTCGGAGAACCGGCGGCGGCAAGCACTTCCGCGCACCGCCGGCGCAATTCCAGCCCGCCGGCGTCGTAGCGGGCCCGCAACTCCGGCCGTCGGGTCGATTCGAGCGCGAACTCGTAGCGCGCGAGCATTCGGGTGCGGCCGGCAGTGATCGACCGGTGCACCATCGAGCCCAGGAACTCCGCGAGTTTCCCTTCCGGCGGGACGACCTCGGCCTGATCGAGCGCGATCATCCGGTCCGCAGCCAGTTCCAGCAGCGCGGCGCGGGTGCGCGCGTAGTACGACGTCGAGCCGGCGGGCAGTCCGGCCGCTCGGTCGACGGCGCGGTGAGTCAGCCCGCGCATGCCCTCGGCCGCGATGACCTCGACGGCTGCGTCGCCAATCACAGCTATCCGTTCCACCCCCGGCACACTACAGGTGTAGAGTCCTCTACAGACGTAGAGGAGGTCGGCATGGCTTCGCGAAGCGCGGTCGTGGTCGGGGGCGGCATCGGCGGACTGGCGGCGGCGATCGGGTTGCGCCGGGTCGGGTGGGAGGTCACGGTGCTCGAACGGGCACCGGAGTTCACCGCGATCGGCGCGGGGATCTCGTTGTGGCCCAACGCCCAGCGGGCACTGGCCGAACTGGGTGTCGAACCGCGGATCTCGGCCCAGCGCGGCGGCGGACTGGTCGACTGGCGCGGGCGTCGGCTGGCCAGCTGGGACGCTGAGCTCTTCGTGCGCAGCCACGGGTTGCCGCTCGGCGCGATCCACCGGGCGAACCTGATCGAAACCCTGCGGTCAGCGCTGCCGGACGAATGCCTGAGGACCGGCGTCGAGGTGACGAGCGTCGAGCAAAACGGGGTGGTGCACCACGATTCCGGCTCGACCGAGGCTGACGTGATCGTAGCGGCCGACGGGATCAACAGCCCGATCCGGCAAGCGCTATTCCCTGGCGCGCGAACAACTTACAGCGGTGGCGCGGCGTTTCGCGGCATCGCCAAGTTGCCGCTGAAGCAGGCGTTGAGCACGACGTGGGCGGCGGGGATCGAAGTCGGCGTCCTGCCGCTGCTGGACGACGAGGTCTACTGGTGGGTCTCCGAAGCCCGCCCAGCCGGAATCCGGCACGACGACATCCGTGCGTACCTGAGCGCGAAGTACGGACGCTGGCACGACCCGATCCCGCAACTCATCGACGCCACACCGGAAATCCTGCTACACGACACGCACCACCTGGCGACACCGCTGCCCAGCTACATCCGTGGCCGCATCGCGCTCCTCGGGGACGCCGCGCACGCGATGCCGCCGTTCCTCGGGCAAGGCGGTTGCCAAGCGCTGGAGGACGCGGTGGTCCTGGCTGCACACCTCAGTACGTCCACAGTGGACGAAGCACTCCGTCGTTACGACGCCGAACGCCGCCCTCGCACGCAGAAGGTCGTGCGGGAGTCGATTCAGGCCGGGGCCGCCGGGCCACTCCTCCGCAACCCGGTGGCGGTTGCGCTCCGGGCGGCCGTCACCCGGCTGCTGCCCGCGGCGGTCACCACCCGGGTCGGGGCCAGCATCAGCCGCTGGCAGCCGCCGAAGCTCACACCAGCCCAGCCTCGAACGCCGTAATCGCCGCCTGCACCCGGTTCCGCACGTCCAACCGGGTCAGGATCGTGCTGACGTGCGCCTTCACCGTGCCCTCCACCACGAACATCCGCGCCGCGATGTCCGCATTGGACAGTCCTTCGGCCAGCAGCACCAGCACTTCCCGCTCCCGGTTCGTCAAGACGCCCACCCGTTCGCGGGCGGTCGCCGCCCGGCTGAACCGGCTGCCGGACAACCGCGTGATCACCCGGTGCGCGACCTTCGGCGACAGGAAGGCCGCGCCGTCGGCGACCGCGTGCACTCCGGCCAGCAGTTCGCGCGGATCGCCCGCCTTGAGCAGGAATCCGCTCGCGCCGAGACCGAGGGCGCGTTCGATGTACTCGTCCTCCCCGAACGTCGTCAGCATCAGGACGCCAGTGTCCGGCAGCAGCTTGCGGATTTCCTCGGCCGCGGCGAGTCCGTCGAGGCCGGGCATGCGGATGTCGAGCAGCGCGACGTCCGGCCGGTTCGCGCGCGCCAGTTCGACCGCCGCGCGGCCGTCCCCGGCTTCGGCCACCACTTCGATTTCCTTGTCCGAAGCCAGAATCGCGGCGACGCCGGCGCGGATCATCGCTTCGTCGTCGGCCAGCAGTACGCGGATCACGGTTCGTCCTCACTGTAAAGGTCTTTGCTCGCCACTCGGCCGTCCACAAAGCACAGCCGGTAGACGGCGTAGTTGAAGTTGAGCCAGCTCCGGCCGGCTCCGTAGTACTCGCAGACGCTTTGATAAGGCTGCGGCGGCACGTTGATCGACGGCAGCGTCGTGCGCTGGCGAGCGGGAAGCATCGATTCGACGGCCGAATGCGGCATGCCGAGCTGGATCCGCGCGTACGAATCCGGCGGCAGCTCCGACGACGACCACTGCACCAGGAACGTCACCCCGGCCCCGCCGACGACCACCCCGAACAGGCCCAGCGGCACCACGATCGCCTGCACCAGGCTCGACCGGACCGCGTGCCGGGCGCGTTCCAGCTCGCGCGCGGCCTGCCCGATCACCTCGTCGTCCTGCTCCGGCGCGGGCGCCGCGTCGTGCGGCAGGCTGGCCGCCACCTCGAATCCGCCGTCCGCCGGGCCCGCGGTCAGGCTCCCGCCGACCAGCCGCACTCGCTCGTGCAGGCCGATCAACCCGCGCTGCCCGGACCGTCCGGGCAGCGGCCCGGCGGGCGGCGGCGCGTTCCGCACCCGGACGTCGGTCGCCTCGGCGGTGCTGGTCACGACCACCGTGACGGCCGCGCCGGGCGCGTACTTCGCCGCGTTCGTGAGCCCCTCCTGCACCACGCGGTAGACCGCCCGAGCGACCATCGGAGGCGCGCCGTCCAGGTTGTCGATCCGCGCCCCGATCTCGATCCCCGACGCACGCGCGCGGTCGATCAACTCCCCCAGGTCGCCCTGCACCGGTTCGACCGGCGCGGCGTCCTCGCGCAGCACGCCGATGATCTCGCGCAGCCGTTCCGTCGCTGTGGCCGCACCGGCCCGGAGCTGTCCGGCGGCCTCGCGCTGTTCGTCGCCCAGCGCGCTGTCGACCTCCAAAGCCGCCGCCCGCACCGCGATCAGGCTCAGTTCGTGGCCGAGCGAATCGTGCATGTCGCTGGCGATCCGGGCCCGTTCCCGCAGCCGTGCTTCCTGCGCGACCAGCCGGTGCCTGCTCTCCATCTCCTCCGCGCGACGCCACCCGTCCTGCGCGAGTTCTCGCCGCAGCCGCACATGCCGCCCGAGCAGGCATGGCGCGACCCCGGCGAACGCGAGCGTGCCGAGGACCGCGCCCCACGCGTCGAATCCTGTGTTCGGCAGGAAGGCCAGCGGGATCCCGGCCACCGCGATGGCGAAAAAACAGATCATCGCCACGCGCGCCCTGGCGAGCCGCAGACCGGCCAGGTACGAGATCACGACGATCAGGAAGAACTCCCACACCGCGACCCGGCCGCCCCAGCCGAACGCGATGACGAGCGCCGTCGCCATGGCCACCGCCAGCGCGAACGCCGGGTAGACGCGGGCGGTGGCCATCGCGAGGGTGACCGACACCAGGCCGTAGACGAGTTCCCAGACGTTCGGGTCGAGCGGCCCGTCGAGCACGACGAACCCGCACAACGCGGCCCAGAGCAGCACGTCGAACGCCACGCGCCAGCGGAACCGCGTTGCCTCCTTCATTCCGGTGACGCTACAAGGGCCGCCCGATTCGTCACCACTGCCGAAAGTCAAGGGCGCGATCGTGCGGCATGATGGGTCACCATGGCTGAACGCACCCTGGCCGAACAGCTCGGCGCTCCACTGCCTGACGGCATCGAAAGCTTGTCTGAGCAGCATAAACAGGATCTGGCAGCGGCGTTGCGGGACGCCCGGCACCGGCAAGCACACGCGCTCGCCCGCGCGGGTGAGGAAAGCCTGAAGTACGTGCCCGCGCTGCTGCGCGGCGCGGTGCGGAAAGCGGTCGGCCTGTGAACCCGGAGATCCTCAAGCTCGCCCGGGTGCTCGACGTCGACCCCGCCCGGCTCGACTACCTCGCCGACGTCGACCAGGGCGAGGTGCGGCTGCTGCGCGAGCAGGTGACGACCACGCTGTTCGACGCGAACCTCGTCGTCCTGGAGCGGATGGCGCTGGCCAGCAGGCTGCTTCCGGCGGCGGTGACCGCGAAGATCGCCGAGAAGGTGTTCGGCCCGCTGTTGTGCGCGCGGATCGCCGGGCTGGTCGACGTGTCGCGCGGGGTGGACGTCGCGAAGCGGCTGTCGCCGAAGTTCCTCGCCTCGGTCGCCGCGGAGCTGGACCCGCGACGCGCGACCTCGATCATCACGCGGATTCCGGTGGCGACGGTCGTGGCCGTCGCCGAAGAACTGACCCGCCGCGAGGACTGGATCACGCTGGGCCGGTTCGTCGGCCACCTGCCGGACGACACGGTGCGCCGCTGCGTCGGCCTGCTGGGCGACGCCGGTCTCCTGCACACGGCGTACGTGCTGGACGACCGGAGCCGGATCGACCACGTGCTCAGCCTGCTCGGCGACGACCGGCTGCCCGCGCTGGTCCGCACGGCCGCCGCGGACGAGTCGCTGTGGGTGCCGACGCTGGACGTGCTGGCCCACCTGAACGAAGCTCGCCGGGCAACGGTGCGACCGCTGCTCGACGAGCTTCCGGAAGAACTGCGAGCCCGCGCGGAGGCGGCGCTCGCCTAGGCCACGATCAGATAGATCCCGTACCCGATCACCGCGGCACAGATCGCGAAACACACGACCGCACCGGTCAGCTGAACCGTGCCGCTGCCGCCGTGCGCCCGGGCTGTCACGCGTTCGGACAGGCCGCGCACCCCGTACGCGAACAGCCCGGTGAGCACGACCACCGCGGCCAGCGCCACCACGAAAACGATGCCGAGGGCACCCCAGTTGATCGCCATGTCGTGCTCCTTCAGACCGCGACCGGGGCGGCGTCGGCAGCCTCCGGCTCGTTGTTGACGGTGGCCGGCGTGACCGGATTGCGCCGCGACACGAGCCAGATGCCCAGCGCGAGCAGCACCCCGACCCCGCCGACGAGGACGGTGCCCCAGCTGCCGCGCGTGGAGACCGCGGCGGCGATGGCTCCGACGATCGCGGCGGCGGGCAGCGTGAGCGCCCAGGCGATCACCATCTTGCCCGCGACGCCCCAGCGGACCTCGGCGAGCTTGCGGCCGAGCCCGGAGCCGATGATGCCGCCCGAGGTGACGTGCGTGGTCGACAGCGCGAAGCCGAGGTGCGACGAGGCCAGGATGACCGCCGCGGAACTCGTCTCGGCGGCAAACCCTTGCGGCGTCTGGATTTCGGTGAGCTTCTTGCCCATCGTCTGGATGATCCGCCAGCCGCCGAAGTAGGTGCCGAGCGCGATCGCCGCGCCGGAGGCGAGGATGACCCAGACCGGCGGGTTCGACCCCGGCGCGAGCGAACCGCCCGCGAT
Source organism: Amycolatopsis sp. NPDC054798 (assembly GCF_053611505.1). NCBI lineage: Bacteria > Bacillati > Actinomycetota > Actinomycetes > Pseudonocardiales > Pseudonocardiaceae > Amycolatopsis > Amycolatopsis sp. NPDC054798. The sequence goes on from NZ_JBSHAM010000060.1 coordinate 14,664, forward strand.
CAGCGCGAGCGTGATGACACCCATCGTCTTCTGCGCGTCGTTGGTGCCGTGCGCGAGCGAAACCAGGCTGGCCGAAAGCACCTGGCCGGTCTTGAACCCCTTGCCGACGACGTCCTGACGAGACTTGGCGGTGATCCGGTAGACGAGGAACGTGCCGACGATCGCGACGATTCCCGCCACCACCGGCGACGCGATGGCCGGGATCAGCACCTTTTCGACGACCTTGGCGAAGTGCACCGCGTCCGCGCCGGACGCGATCCAGGTCGCCCCGATCAGCCCGCCGAACAAAGCGTGCGACGAACTCGACGGCAGCCCGACCAGCCACGTGACGAGATTCCAGACGATCGCCCCGACCAATCCGGCGAAAATCACCACCGGCGTGACCTTGGCGTCGTCGACGATCCCGCCGGAAATGGTCTTCGCGACCTCGATCGAAAGAAACGCGCCGACGAGATTCAGCACCGCCGAGATCGCGACCGCGACCCGGGGTTTCAGCGCGCCGGTGGCGATGGAAGTGGCCATCGCGTTGGCCGTGTCGTGGAACCCGTTGGTGAAGTCGAAGGCCAGCGCCGCGACGATCACCACCAGGACGATGAGAGAAAAGTCCATGCCCGCTCTCCACTTCGGAGTGTCCTGCGGGAGTGACGGTACCGACGCCAGGGGTGTCCCCAGATCCCTCAGCGAGTGGCCAGTAGTTGAACTCTGAATGAACGCGATCTTGCCGCCGTCGCCGGTTTTCCGCCGTTCACCTGCTGGTCCGTATTCATCGTCGCGCGAGCGGTTCGGGATCGCGCGCAGGGTCGGGCGCGGGGGCAGGAACTCTGCCCCCGCGCACTTCCTTCACCTGTTTCAGAAAACGGGCACCGAAGACATTTCCGGCAATGGGTTCTGCCCGAGGTGCTGCGCCCCATTCGCCGCGGATTCGCGCACCGCGGCAAATCCGTACCGGCGCATTTCCGCCTCGTATTCCCCGATCGCGTCCGGTTTGCCGCTGCTCAGCGCGGCGGCGAGCGCGGCGCCGTCGCGCATCGCGGTGTTCGCCCCGGCTCCGGCGGCCGGGCTCATCGCGTGGATCGCGTCGCCGACCAGGCTCACCTGCGACGGCTCCCACGGCCCGATGGGCACGCTGGTCCGGATCGAGAGGAGGAATACCGTTTCCGGGACCCAGCTTTCGACGATCCGGCGCACTTTCGGATGCCAGTCGGCGACCCGGTCGAGCACGAGCTTGTGCATCTCGTCCCCGGACAGCGCGCGGAGTTCGTCGTCGGTCCGCCCGAAAATTTCCTGGCGCGCACCGAAAGCGCAGGTCATGTACGGCTCGTCGGGGCTGAGCCGGACGCCGGGCGCGAGCCGCGCGCAGGCGTCGGGGATCGGCTCCGGATAGTCGACCGGCGCGACTCCGATCATCTGTTTCGCCGGTCCGGAAATAATGTTGAACACCGAGAACATGGCCGGGTCGAACAACTCCCGGTTCGCCGCGGTGAGCGGGATCTTCCCGTACAGCTGGCGCAATCCGGTGTCGACGACCGGCGCGTGCGGAAGATACTGGCGGCGCACCGGCGAATTCACGCCGTCCGCGCCGACAAGCACCGCGCCGCGTGCCTGCGTCCCGTCAGCGAAGTGCGCGATCACGCCGCCGTCGCGCTTTTCGTACCGGACGAACTCTTTGCCGAAGTGGACGTTCTCGAGGCCCTCGAACAGAATCTCCCGGAGCGTGAACCGGTTGACATTGCGCTGGACCTCGCCCTGGTCCAGCACGAACTCGGTGACCGGTGTCAGCTGGCTGTCGTAAATCGTGGTGGCGTTGCGCGGCCGGCCCGAGGTGGCCAGGAACAGCTCGTGCAGATGCGGCGGCAGAACGTCCCGCAACGCCTGGTCGCCGCTGGAATCGATGTGCAGCCGGTAGCCTTGCCTGCGCGCGTCCAGCGCGGGATCGCGTTCGTAGACCGCATACGGGATCCCGGCTTTGCGCAGCCCCTGGGCGAGGCACAACCCGCCGAGTCCCGCTCCGATCACGAGCACAGTGTGGTCAGTATTGTCCGCCATCAGCGAAGTCCCTTCCGTACCAACGTTCTGGTTCGAGAGGGACGCACTGGGCTGGCCCGCTTGCGCTGGGCACTCGGAAACAGAGCGAATAGGTCGTCCAGCCTAACCCATACCGGACAATGGTCTTTCGCGCGTCCTGTTCCCTTTCACGGTAGCGCAGCCGCCGACTCCGTCGCCACCTTTTTGCCGGCGGTAGGGCGGCCCCCACCCCGAATCCGGTGGCAGAGCCCAGTGCCCGTCCGCCGTTTCGCGGCGAGCATGGATTCCCGCAGACAACAGCCACCCGCGAGGAGACGATCGGCATGCCGCTCCACTCCGGATCCCGCCCGCTGGTCTGGGCCAGTGCCGCAGCGCTGGTCTCCGGCGTTCTCTTCCACTTCGGGCTGGGGCTCGAGCCGATCGCGCCGCTGGCGTGGCTCGCACCGCTGCCGGTCCTGCTGATCGCACCGCGAGTCAACGCCTGGGTGGCCGCCGCGACGGCATTCCTCGCCTGCTTCGGCGGCAGCGCCGGAAGCTGGTCCTACTTCCTGCACTCCCAAGCGATCCCGCTGCCCGGGGCGCTTTCGATCCTGCTCGGCACCCCGCTGCTGTTCGCCGCGACAGTCGCGCTGTTCCGCCGGCTGGCCCGAGCCGCCCGTCCTGTCCTCGCCGCCTTCGCGCCGCCCGCGCTGTGGACATCCGTCCTGTACGGATTCAGTCTCGCCAGCCCGACCGGAGTTCTGGGCACTTTCATGACCAGCCAAGCCGACCACCCCGCGGTGCTGCACCTGGTCACGGTGACCGGCGGCTGGGGTGTCGAGTACCTCGTCCTCCTTGCCCCTGCTTCGCTCGCCGCGGCGCTCGCACCAGGCACCGCGAAAATCACCCGCGCCGCGATCACCCTGACCGTCGCCGTACTGGTCGGCGGCGCTCTCGTCTGGGGCGCAACGTCTCCTCTGCCCACCGGCGACCGAGTCCGCGTCGCCGTAGTCGCCCGCAGTACGCCGAACTGGGCTCCAAACCCGGCCACTCCCCCTGGCCGCCAGGTCCTGCAGTCCTATGTGGACGCTCTGTCCGGCCTGCCCGCCGGCACCCGCATCGCGGTGCTCCCCGAAGCCGCGTTCGGTGCCACCCGGGCGCGCCTGGCGAACATCACTGATCCGCTCGCGGCCATCGCTCGCACGAAGAATCTGCACATCGTCACCGGTGCGATCATCGACGGTGCGAACACCGCGCTCGACGTGCCACCGGCTGGGCCGATAGTCGAATACCGCAAGTGGCGCACCGGTTCCGCGCCGGCTACCCCGGCCCCTGCCCTCGCGCACCTCACCGGGCACCGCATCGGTCTCGAAGTCTGCATGGACGTCAACGGCCAGTCGCCGACCCGCGACTACGGGCAGGCCGGAACCGGCTTGGTCCTCGTCCCGGCCTCCGACGAAGACGTCGATGGCTGGCAACACAGCCGCACCGCACTCCTCCGCGGTGCCGAAAACGGTGTCTCAGTCGCCTGGAGCGCCGCCCGCGGAGCCCCGATGCTGAGCGACGCCAGCGGTCACGTGCTCGCCGAAACCCGCACCGGCTCCGCACCGGTGGCCGTCGCGATCGCCGACGTTCCGCTCGGATCGGGCGACACGCCCTACCGCCGCTTTGGCGACTGGTTTGCCTGGCTGTGCGGCCTCACAGCGCTAGTCAGCCTCACCCGGTTGCGCTCCGGTGACCAGGAAACCAGGCAAGCGACAGCGCCGTGATGCAGGAGCCGAGCACGACCGTGCTCGGCGGGTTCGATCAAGGACAGGACCTGGTGCTCCTCGACCGTCGCTGTCGAGATGTCGGCGATCGAACGTCAGCAGGTCGCAGGCGCTCGTCGCGAGAGGAGAGCCGCTGGGCGTGGAGGAGGCGCTGCCTGCCCAGTTTTCATCGACAGGAGCGCTCCTCACGAGGAGTTCGCTCAGGTCCCCGTCCAGCTCACCGAATCTGTTCTCCCTTCCGCCACACCGCGTGGGTCAGCGGGACACCGGGCCGATAAGCGAGATGCGTAGTGGACGGAGCGTCGAGTACATGCAAATCCGCCCGAGCACCCGGCCGCAGATATCCGACGTCGTCGCGGCGAAGCGCCCGCGCGCCACCGGCGGTCGCCGACCACACGGCTTCGTCCACGGTCATCCGCATCTGCAGCACGGCCGTCGTCACGCAGAACGCCATCGACGTGGTGTACGAACTGCCCGGGTTCGCGTTGCTGGCCAACGCGACCGTCGCACCAGCGTCGAGCAGCCGGCGCGCCGGAGCGAGCGACTGCCTCGTGGACAAATCGCAGGCAGGCAGCACTGTCGCGACCGTATTGGACGACGCCAGCGCCTCGGCATCGGCATCGCTCAGGTACGTGCAGTGGTCGACGCTCGCCGCGTCCAGCTCCACCGCGAGCCGCACGCCCGGGCCCTCGCCGAGCTGATTGCCGTGCACCCGCAACCCAAGCCCGCGTTCCGCCGCCGCCTTGAGCACCCGCGCCGACTGCGCCTCGTCGAACGCTCCGGTCTCGCAGAACACGTCGGCCCACCGCACGTGCGGCGCGACCGCGTCCAGCATCTCGCCGCAGACCAAGTCCACATAGGACTCCGCGTCCGCGCCCGGCGGCACGAGGTGCGCCCCGAGGAAGGTCACCTCGTCGGCGACCTCGCCGGCGATCCGCGCCGACCGTGCCTCGTCGGCGACGGTAAGGCCGTAGCCGGTCTTCGTCTCCAAGCAGGTGGTGCCCTGCGCAGCCGCCTCCTCGACGTGTCGGCGAAGGTTCGCCGCCAGCTGCTCATCCGAAGCCGCCCGCGTGGCATCGACGGTGACCGCGATTCCGCCTGCCGCGTAAGCCTGTCCGGCCATCCGCGCCTCGAACTCGGCGGTGCGGTCGCCCGCGAACACCAGGTGGGTGTGGCTGTCCACCCACCCCGGCAGCACCGCCCGGCCCTCGACGTCGACGCGCTCGTCGGCGTCCGGAGCCTGTCCGGACGGACCGGCCCACACGACGGTCTCGCCGTCGAGCACCAGTGCGGCGTCGCGGAGCTTGCCCAGCTCCGGGTCGTTCGTGGTGAGTTCGCCGATTCCGGTGATCAGAACTGCCACAGCGCCTCGATCTCCTTGGCCAGTAAGGTTTCCGGTCGTTCGATCAGTACGTGCGCGCCGTCGCGCACCACTTCCCGCCCGGCCACCACCACGGTACGGACGTCCGCGGCCGCGGCGGCGAACAGCACGCCGGACGGCTCGATCCCGGCCGTGCGCACCGTATCCGTCGCCACCGTCACCAAGTCCGCCCCGGCACCGGCCGCGAGGGTGCCGGTCTCCGGCCAGCCAGCGGAGCTGTGCTCCGTCCCGGCGGCCAGCAGTTCCTCGGCGGTGAACCGGCCGCGTTCCTCGCTGGCGAGCCGGTCGTCCAGCTCCAGCGCTCTGGTCTCCTCGAACGCGTCGACCACCGCGTTGCTGTCGCTGCCGATGCTGAGCCGCACGCCCGCGTCAAGCAGGCTTCGCGCCGGTCCGATGCCGTCGCCGAGGTCGCGTTCAGTGGTCGGGCAGAAGCACGCGCCGCTCCGGGATTCGCCCAGCCACTTGACGTCCTGCTCGGTCAGGTGCGTGGCATGCACCGCGGTGAGCCGCTCGCTGAGCACGCCGTAGTCCCACAGCAGCCCGGTCGGAGTCCAGCGGTAGGCGGCCTCGCACTGCTCGTTCTCCGCGCGCTGTTCGGAGAGGTGGATGTGCAACGGCCGGTCCTCCGGCACGGCGTCGGCCACCTTCGGCAGCTCGTACTCCGGCACCGCACGCACCGAGTGGATCGCCCCGCCGACACGGAACAGGTCGTCCTCTTTCAGCAGCGTGACGCGTTCCGCCCAGTTCTCGGCGGAACCGTCCGAGAACCGCTTCTGCACCTCGTCCGGCGGCACGCCGATGCCGCCGGCAAGGTAGCAGGTGTCGAGCAGGGTCATCCGGATCCCGGCGTCCCGCGCGGCCTGCCGCAACGCGTCGCCCATGGCGTTGGGCGACGCGTAGGGCTTGCCGCCCGGCCCGTGGTGCAGATAGTGGAACTCGGCGACGCTCGTGTAGCCCGCCAGCACCATCTCCGCGTACACGCCACGGGCGAGCCGGTAGTACGAATCCGGATCGAGCCGGGCGGCGAGCGAGTACATCCGCTCCCGCCAGGTCCAGAACGTGCCCCGCTCGTGGTGCGTCCGGCCTCGCAGCGCGCGGTGGAACGCGTGCGAATGCCCGTTGGCGAACCCGGGCAGAGTCAGTCCATTAAGGACTATTCCGGCCTTCTCTGCGCCGGTAGCCACCGAGACGATCCGGCCGTCGGCGATTTCGACCCGGACCGCGTCCGCGACCCCTTCGGGCAGCCAGGCCCGTTCACACCAGTAAGTGGTCATCTCGCGAGCCGCTCCAGCACCTCAGCCAGCGCCCTGGCCCCGGCCTCGACGTCGTCTTCCTCGGCGAATTCCTCCGGTGCATGGCTGATCCCGGTCGGATTGCGGACGTACAGCATCCCGGACGGCACGAATCCCGCCAGGATCGCCGCGTCGTGCCCGGCACCGGTGGGCAGCTCGGGCGGAGTGCCCAGCCACTCTCCCAGCGACCGCCGCAGCGACTCGTCGAACACCACGTCGTCGGAGTACGACTCGCGGGTGACCGCCAGCTCGCACCCTTCCGCCTCGGCGGCCGCCCGCGCCTCCCGAGTGATCTCCTCGACCAGCTCCGGCGTGGCAGTGCCCGGCACCCGCGCGTCCACCCATAAGTCCACAGTGGACGCAATTACGTTCGTTCCGCCCGGCGTGGGCACCAGGCGTCCCACCGTCGCCCGCGCGTCCGGCAGCTTCCGCGCCAACCGTCGCACCGCCACCACGGTCTCGGCGGCGGGCACCATCGGGTCCACCCGGTCCGCGAGCAACGTCGCGCCCGCGTGATTTCCCTGTCCGGCGAAGGAGAACCGCCACCGGCCGTGCGCGATCACCGTGTTGCCGACCGCCACCGGCGATCCGAGGTCGATCAGCCCCCTGCCCTGTTCGACATGCAGCTCCAGGAACTGCCCGATCAGCCCGAGCCGGTCCGGATCCGCGCCGACGCGGTCGACATCCAGCCCCGCCTTCGCCGCGGCCTCGGCGAACGTGACCCCGGCCGGATCCCGCAGCGCCCGGGCCCGGTCCGCGTCGATCGTCCCGGTGAGCAGCCGCGAACCGAGACACGGCACGCCGAAGCGCCCGCCCTCCTCCTCGGCGAAGACCACCACCGCGAACGGTTTATTCGGACGGAAACCCTTGGCCTGCAACGCTTCCACCGCAGCCAGCGCACTTACGACGCCGAGCGGGCCGTCGAACGCGCCGCCGCCCGGCACCGAGTCCAGGTGGCTGCCGGTGACGACCGCGTTCGCGCCGGGAGCGCCCCACCACGCCCACAGGTTGCCGTTGCGGTCGGTCTCGACGTCGAGGCTCAGCTGCTGCGCCCGTTCGACGAACCACGTGCGCAGGTCGTGTTCCGGCGAATCGAACGCGTGCCGCGAGTAGCCGCCGCGCCGGGCGTCGCGTCCGACGTCGGCGATCTCGCCGAGCAGCCCGGATGCGGTCACGCCTGCTCCCGCATCGGAATCCGCACGCCGCGCTCGTCGGCGACCTCGGCCGCGCGGTCGTACCCGGCGTCGACGTGCCGGATGACGCCCATGCCCGGGTCGTTCGTGAGCACCCGCTCCAGCTTCTGCGCCGCCAGCGGCGTGCCGTCCGCGACGCTCACCTGCCCGGCGTGGATGGACCGGCCCATGCCGACCCCGCCGCCGTGGTGGATGGACACCCAGCTCGCGCCGGAGGAGGTGTTGACCAGCGCGTTGAGCAGCGGCCAGTCGGCGATCGCGTCGGAGCCGTCGGCCATGCCCTCGGTCTCGCGGTACGGCGAGGCGACACTGCCCGAGTCGAGGTGGTCGCGACCGATCACGACCGGGGCCTTCAGCTCGCCGCTGGCCACCATCTCGTTGAAGCGCAGGCCGGCCAGGTGCCGTTCGCCGTAGCCGAGCCAGCAGATCCGGGCGGGCAGACCCTGGAACGCGACCCGCTCGCCGGCCATCTTGATCCAGCGGGCCAGCGATTCGTTCTCCGGGAACAGTTCGAGCATCGCCCGGTCGGTCGCGGCGATGTCCTCCGGGTCGCCGGAAAGCGCGGCCCAGCGGAACGGCCCGTTGCCCTCGCAGAACAGCGGCCGGATGTAGGCGGGCACGAAACCGGGGAAGTCGAACGCGCGCTCGCAGCCGCCGAGTTTCGCCTCGCCGCGCAGGGAGTTGCCGTAGTCGAATACCTCGGCACCGCGGTCGAGGAATCCGAGCATCGCGTCGACGTGGTCCGCCATCGACTCGCGCGCCCGGTCGGTGAACTCGTCCGGCTTCTTCGCCGCGTAGTCCTGCCAGTCGTCCACGCTGATGCCCTTGGGCAGGTAGGACAGCGGGTCGTGCGCCGAGGTCTGGTCGGTGACGATGTCCACCTCGACCTCGCGGCGCAGCAGCTCCGGCAGCACCTCGGCGGCGTTGCCGACGACGCCTACCGACAGCGGCCGCCGTTCCTTCTTCGCCGCGGTGACCCGGCGGATCGCGTCGTCCAGGTCGTCCGCCACCTCGTCGAGATAGCGGTGCTCGACCCGGCGGTGCGCGCGCTGGGCGTCGACCTCGATGCACAACGCCACACCGTCGTTCATCGTGACCGCCAGCGGCTGCGCGCCGCCCATGCCGCCGAGCCCGGCGGTGACGGTGAGGGTGCCGCGCAGCGTTCCGCCGAACCGCTTCTTCGCCACCGCGGCGAACGTTTCGTAGGTGCCCTGCAGAATGCCTTGCGTGCCAATGTAAATCCACGAGCCCGCGGTCATCTGGCCGTACATGGTCAGGCCCTGCTGCTCCAGCCGGCGGAACTCCGGCCAGGTCGCCCAGTCGCCCACCAGGTTCGAGTTCGCGATCAGCACCCGCGGAGCCCACTCGTGCGTGCGGAACACGCCGACCGGCTTGCCGGACTGGACCAGCAGCGTTTCGTCCTGCTCCAGCGCGGTCAGCTCGCGGGTGATCGCGTCGAAGCTCGCCCAGTTGCGCGCGGCGCGGCCGGTGCCGCCGTAGACCACCAGGTCCTCGGGCCGCTCGGCGACCTCGGGGTCGAGGTTGTTGTGGAACATCCGCAGCGCGGCCTCGGTCTGCCAGTTCTTCGCGGTGAGCGAGGTCCCCCGGGCGGCGCGGACGGTACGGGCGGTGCTTGTCATGCTCAGGCCTCCAGTTCGGCCGCGGCCAGGACAGCGCCCGACCGCACGAGTTCTTCGGCGGCCGCGATCTCGGGCGCCAGGTGACGATCGGGGCCGGGACCCTCGACCTTGGTGCGCAACAGGTCCCGGACGCGTCCGGTGACCGGCGAGGGTTGCAGCGGCGCGCGGAAATCGAGCGCGCGGGCCGCGGTGAGCAGTTCGACAGCGAGCACGGTGGTCAGGCCGTCGACCGCCTTGCGCAGCTTGCGCGCGGCGGACCAGCCCATGGACACGTGGTCTTCCTGCATCGCGCTGCTCGGGATCGAGTCCACCGAGGCGGGGACCGCGAGCCGCTTCAGCTCACTGACCACCGCGGCCTGGGTGTACTGCGCGATCATGTGCCCGGAGTCGACGCCGGGGTCGTGCGCGAGGAACGGCGGCAGCCCGTGCGACCGCGCCTGGTCGAGCATCCGGTCGGTGCGGCGTTCGGCGATGCTCGCCACGTCCGCCACCGGGACCGCGAGGAAGTCGAGCACGTACGCGACCGGCGCCCCGTGGAAGTTGCCGTTCGACTCCACCCGGCCGTCGGCCAGCACCACCGGATTGTCCACAGCGGACTGAAGCTCCCGGTCCGCGACCAGTTCCGCGTGCGTCAGCGTGTCCCGCGCGGCACCGTGCACCTGAGGCGCGCACCGCAGCGAGTACGCGTCCTGCACACGGTTGCAATCCGGACCGCGGTGGCTTTCCACGATCTTCGACCCCTGCAGCGCCGCGAACATCCGCGCCGCGCTGGTCGCCTGTCCCGGGTGCGGCCGGAGCGCCTGCAGGTCCGCCGCGAACGCGCGGTCAGTGCCCAGCAGCGCCTCGACGCTCATCGCCGCGGTGATGTCCGCGACGTCCAGCAGCCGGTGCAGGTCAGCGGCGGCGAGCAGCAGCATGCCGAGCATGCCGTCGGTACCGTTGGTGAGCGCGAGGCCCTCCTTTTCGGCCAGCACGACCGGCGTGATCCCCGCCGCCCGCAAAGCGTCCGCGGCGGGCTTTCGCTCACCCGCGTGGAACACCTCGCCCTCGCCCATCAACGCCAGCGCGACCGCGGCCAGCGGCGCGAGGTCACCGGAGCAGCCGAGCGAGCCGTACTCGTGCACGACCGGCGTGATGTCCGCGTTGAGCAGCGCCGCAAGCGTTTGCGCCGTCTGCGGCCGGACGCCGGTGTAGCCACTGGCCAGCGTGCGCAGGCGCAGCAGCATCAAGGCGCGCACCACCTCCGGCTCCACCGCGGGCCCGGCGCCCGCGGCGTGCGAGCGGATCAGGCTGCGCTGCAGCGCGGTGCGGCTCTCGACGGGGATGTGGCGCGTGGCGAGCGCGCCGAACCCGGTCGAGACCCCGTAGGTCGGCGTCGTGGCGTCGGCGAGGTCTTCGATGTGCTGGCGAGTGGCGGCGAGGTTCTTCTCGACCGACTCGGCGAGCCCGACGTGCGCGTGCCCGCGGACGATGTCGACGACCTGCGCCGCGGTCATCGGGTTCGAGCTCAGGAGGACTGGTTCCGGCATGCCGCCATTGCACCTTCCGGCGAGCCGGAGCGACAGTGCGGAGTTCGCGGTAGTGTCTGGCATCCAAGACAATACGTGGCGAGAGCCTCGACCGCCGGTGCGAAGGGACCCCTCATACTCCGTTCGGGCGGCCCGAGGGGTCCCCTCGCACCCTTCGAGAGGACGTGACCGTGAGCAGTTCCGACGTTCCCGCCCTGCGCAACGGCCTCTCGGTGCTGCGCCTGCTCGCCGGGCACGCCGGACCGGTCTCGGCCGCGGCCATCGCCCGCGACCTGGAACTGCCCCGGTCGACGACGTATCACCTGCTCAACGAGCTGACCGCGGCCGGTTTCGTCACCCACCTGCCCGCCGAACGCCGCTACGGCCTCGGCATCGCCGCCTTCGAACTCGGCTCGGCCTACCTGCGCCACGACCCGCTGGAGCGGCTTGCCGGACCGCTGCTGCGCAAACTGGTCGACCGCATCGGCCACACCGCGCACCTCGGCGTCCTGCACGGCAACGAATCGCTGTACCTGATCAAGGAACGCCCAGCGCGCCCGGAAACGCTGGTCACCGACGTCGGCGTACGCCTGCCCGCGCACCTGACCGCCTCCGGCCGCGCGATGCTGCAACACCTGCCAGCCGCACACGTCCGCGCCCTGTTCCCGGCCGCCGCGTCGTTCGTCCTGCGCACTCCGCGCGGGCCTAATTCGCTGGCCGCCCTACGCCGCATCTTGGCCGCCGAGCGCCGCCTGGGCTGGTCGGTGGAAGATGGCCACGTGACAGCCGGCTTCGCATCTGTCGCGGCTCCGGTGTTCGACCACGGCTCCCGCCCGATGGCCGCGATCAGCGTGACCCTCCGGCATCTCTGCCCAGAGGACGGTCCCTGCGAAGAGACGTTCCCCGACCTAGCCGAAGCCGTCGCCGCGACAGCAGCCACGCTCACCACGCACATCGGCGGCAACCGGCCGGCGTGAGATCAGGGTTCGAGAACCACCTTGATCGCCCCGGCCGCACGGTCGCGCGCGACGCGAAACGCCCGAGGACATCAGCTGTCACGATGACTAAAGGCACAGCCCATGGGCGCAAGCCATTGATCAAGTCGCAGACTGGCGTTACGAAACAAAAAGTTTTCTGGTTTCAGCCATCGAACCACCCCTGATCAGCAAAAACTCCCCATCGAACCCTCCCCGTGGGGCAAAGAATCCATCTGCTAGAGTCAGTTCCGCAGGGCACTTCTGTGTCCGCAAGCCCATCAGCAACCGCTGGTCGGGCTTTTTTGTTTTTCAGGGCCTTCGCGTTTCACTGCGGAGGCCCGTTTTCATGAGGAGACCCGATGCACTCGATCACCAACACCACCGCAGTCTTCGCCGCCATGGCGATGTGCACGTGGTGTGCCAGCGTCGCAGTCGCGATGCGTACCATCCGAACCATCGCCACCACCGCGATCAACCGGGCAAACCCCTGCGACCTCGCAGCCGTACTTGGTGCACTGCCTGAGATGGCGAGCGGAATCAGCCGCATCCGGGTCATCGCAAGAGGGCTCGCATGAGCCAGTCCGACCCGACAGCCAAAGCCGCTATCCACTCGAGCGACAACGACCCACTTGGCTCCGCGCTCGCCCAAATGAAGGCTTATGTCGCAGACTTTGTTGTCCTGCGCGATGCCTTTGAGGTTCCCGTCACGATTCTAGTCCGCCTATTCAAGGCACGCGTCGCTCGAGTACTTCCAGACTACGATTACCTGGGCCGCATGCATGGCATCCTCCGCTCAGGACGAAGACAGCTCCGCCAGTTACTCCAAGAAAACGGAATTTCCAATGAAGAACTGGACTGGCACAGCTCTCCAGCGGTGCGCAAAATCGGCTCACGCCACGGCGTTGACGGTGTTCTCATTTGCCAGCACTGCCGCCAGCCAAAGATCCCTGTTTTAGGGAAACCAACCGGCAGACCACGCGAATACTGCTCGTCTTCCTGCAGGCAGGCCGCCTACCGAGAGCGTCGAGCAAACCCGGCGACAGTCACAGCAAGACTCAACGACCCAAAACATGGCATGGCACCATGCTTTGCCGGAATAGAAAGACGGATTCCCATCGAAGTCCGCTTCGGACTCATAGAGCTGACCAGAAGCAAAACAATCCGCATGGAACAGATCCTGCTTAATGACGTCGCCGCCAGTCTGGAAGCCGAGCGCTACATAGCGCGTCGCTGGCATAATACAAGCCCCTTGCTCCGCGCCGCGCGTGCCGGTTTGGCTTATACAGAAAGATGTGGAGCCGACCTGCGTGAGATATTTCTGCACGGCAGGGACATCCGAGAACAGATGACCCCATACTCCGTCTGCTTCGACGGTCGCTACCTGCGCGCAATGCCACGGATCTTCACCGAATTCGGCTGCACAGAGTGGATCGAGATACCCCGACCGTCGCTCACCGGAAGATTGGTGGCTCTAAAGATCAATCTCTTGAACCGTGACCGCCTAGCAAGCTTCCGCTGGAAGTAGCAACACCACCTACCCTGCGCAACCTAACGCGGCGTTCAGGGCGAGGCTCCGAGCGAGGAGCAGAGGTACGGCCCACAAAACACAACCGGCTCGCGCTCTTCACGAGCGCGAGCCGGCCATGTAGTGGAAGCCGCTGGGAATTACGCACTGGTCCTCTAGCGCCTCGCCATGGCCTCACCACGCACATCGGCGGCAACCGGCCGGCGTGAGATCAGGGTTCGAGAACCACCTTGATCGCCCCCGCCGCACGGTCGCCCGCGACACGGAACGCCTCGTGCGCGTCCGCGAGCGGATACCGATGGGTGATGATCGTCCGCGCGAGTTCGGGATTCCCGGCCAGCATGCCCGCGACCTCCTCGACCTCCCGGACCCCGTCGTGACGGCCGTAAGCGATGCTGCTGACGTAGGTCAACTCCTTGACCTGGCTCACCGCACTGCCCGGCACCGGCATCCGGTCCAGATAGACGCCCAGCGGAACGATCCGCCCGCCCGGCCGGGCGGCTTCCGCGGCCCGATCGAGGCTGGTCGCGCTCCCCGCCGCGTCGATCACCACGTCGTACGAGCCGCTCGGCCGGGCGAACCCCAGTCGTTCGGCGGCCTCCAGCTGCGCCGGGTGCCGGGCTTCCAGATCGGCTTCGAACCCTTGGCTGCGCGCGGCCGCGGCAGCCAGCAACCCGATCGAACCGCCGCCGACCACGAGAATCCGTTCGCCCTCGCGAGGCTGCGCGCGCCGGACCGCGTGCCAGGCCACCGAGCCGGGCTCGATCAGGCACGCGTCCCGGACGGACAGCTCCGGCGGCAACGCCAGCAAGGTGTACTCGGGCACGACGATCTGCTCAGTCATCCCGCCGTCGCTGAACACCCCGAGGTTGCCGTGGCCTTCTTCAGTGCACCGCTGCGGATGGCCGGCGCGGCACTCGTCGCAAGCTCCGCCGTAGACGGTCGGCTCGACGAAGTAGGCCTGCCCGGTGTCGTCCACTCCGGCGAACTCGTGGCCGTAGACGAAGCCCATCACGCCAGCACTGGCGAACAGCACATCCGTCCCGCAGATCCCCGCGGAGGCGACGGAAATCCGCACCCCCGGCTCGTCCGGTTCGTCGACCTGGACGACGCGGATTCCTTCGTCGGTGTTCACGACTGCCTGCACGTACTTCTCCCCTTGTCCGATCGGTTCCTCCTCAGCCTGTGGGAGCACGAGGTGAGCGGCCCTCACCCCATCGGGGTGATTTGATCGACGCCATGAAAGTCGTGCGGCGGCCGGCGCTGTTCGAACGGCTCACCGCGGCAGCGCGCGTGACGGTGGTGTCCGCGCCCGCGGGCAGCGGGAAAAGCATGCTGGTCCGGTCGTGGATCGAGGACGCGAACCTGACCGAGCGCGCGGCCTGGGTCGGCTCCCGCGAGAAGTTCTGGCCAGCGGTGCTCGACGCGCTCCGGGGCACCGGTCCGGGCGCGCCGCTGGTGCGAGCGCTCACCCCAGCTCCGGATCTCGACGCCCTCGCGATGGTGGAACGGCTGCTCGCGGACGTCGCACCGCTGACGGTACGGCTCTGGCTGGTAATCGACGACGTGCACGAGTTGAGTACCGCCGAGACCCGGCAGCTCGAACTCCTCACCCTGCGCGCCCCAGCGCGATTGCGGCTCGTCCTGGTCACGCGGCACGAGATCCGGGGCCTGCACCGCGTGCGGCTGGACGGCGAGCTGACCGAAATCCGCGCGTCCGATCTCCGGTTCACCCTCGACGATGCGAGGCAACTGCTTGATCTAGCCGGGGTGACAGTGTCTGAGGACGCGCTAGCGTCGCTGCTGGACCGCACCGAGGGCTGGGTCGCCGGGTTGCGGCTAGCGGCCCTTTCCCTTGCCGGGCACCCCGATCCGGAACGGTTCGTCGCCCAATTCTCCGGCAGCGAGCGGACGGTAGCCGAGTACCTGCTGGCGGAAGTGCTGGAGCAGCAGACCGGCGAAGTGCGGGAACTGCTGCTGCGCACTTCGATCCTCGAGCACGTCAACGGCGAACTGGCCGACTTGCTCACCGGCGGAGCCGGAGGAGAGCGGATCCTCCAGGATCTGGAGCGGGCGAACGCTTTCGTGCACTCCCTCGACACCGGCCGGACGTGGTTCCGCTACCACCGGTTGTTCGCCGGTCTCCTGCGCCTGGAACTGCGTCGCACCGCGACAGAGGAAACCGCGTTGCACCGGACCGCCGCCGGATGGCTCGCCCGCAACGGCCGCGTAACCGAGGCGATCCGGCACGCCCAAGCCGCGCGGGATTGGCCGCTCGCCACGCGGCTGCTCGCCGACCACTGGCCGGTCCTGCAGCTCGACGGCCGATCCGCCACCGCACACGATCTGCTCACCGGGTTTCCCGCAGAAATTGTTGCGACACAAGCGGAACTCGCGACTCTCCGCGCCGCGGACGAACTGGCGCACGGCTCGGTCGAGGCGGCACAGCAGTATCTGGACCAGGCAGAGCGGAATGCGGTAGCCGAAGAGCGTCGCGAACAGGCGGCATTCGTACGCGACCTCGTCCGGCTGATGCTGGCTCGTCGGCTCGGAGATCTGTCCGCAGTGACCGGTTTGGCCCAGCGGCTGCCCACGCTGAACGAAGACCTGCGTGCGCTAGCGCTGATCAGCCTCGACAGCCCGGAATACTGGACAGCGAACTTCGCCGACGCACGACGTCACCTGGAACGCGGCCGCACCCGCGCACAACGGCCGTACCTGGAGTTCAGCAGCCTCGCCTATCAGGCGGCGAACGAGTTCTTCCTGTCCTTCGGCCAGGCGACCGACCACGGTGGACAAGCCGTCGCGCTGGCCGAACGGCACGGCTGGACCGACGAACCGGCCGCCGGGGTCGCGTACATGACACTCGGCGCGGTCCATGCCTGGCAAGGACTTCTCGACGAATCGCAGCAATGGGTCCACCGTGCCGAACGGACGATCCGCCCCGAAGCCCAGCCGCTGGCCGGAATGGGGATCGCGCACGTCCGCGCGACACTGGCGATGGCACGCGGCCGAAACGCCGAAGCGGTGGCCGCTTTCAGCGTCGCCGACCGGCTCGCCCGGCTGCTCACCGCGCCGAACCCGATGACGCTCGCCATGCGCGGTTTCCAACTGCAGGCCCTGGTCCGGCTCGGCGAAACCGAGCACGTCGAACGGGTCATCGCCAGCTTCGACCACCGCTATCGCGACCACGGCGAGGTGCGGATCGTGCGGGCGATGCTGCACCTCGCCGACGGCGATCCGCTCGCCGCGTCGGCCGCGCTCGCCACGGTGCTGGACCTGTCCGCACCAGTGCTGTGGCCCACCTGGCGAACCCAGGCGTACCTGCTGGAAGCCGTCGCCAGGGACGCGCTCGGACACCGCAGTACCGCCGGGCACGCCCTCGAACGCGCACTCGACCTGGCCGAACCGGACGGTGCGCTGGTCTGGTTCCTGTTGCATCCGACGCCGGACCTGCTGGCCCGCCACGCCGCGCACCGCACCCGGCACGCCGGGCTCATCGCCAGCATCCGCGGCCTCCTGGCCGGCCGGGCTCCCTCGGCGCCTCATCTCGCACCGCCGCTGGATCCGTTGAGTGAAGCCGAAATCCGCGTGCTGCGCTACCTGCCGACCAATCTGTCGATCCCGGAAATCGCCGACGCGCTCACCGTCTCGCGGAACACGGTCAAGACGCACGTCCGGAATCTCTACCGGAAACTCGGCGCGCACCGCCGAGCCGAAGCGGTCGAACGAGCCCGCTCGACCGGGCTGCTCGCGCCCTCGCTGATCGAAACCCACCTCCCGGCAATTCCCCCAGAAACAAAACACTCGCCCCAGAACGTCCGCAGCATACCTTAACCGAAGCGTTCAACTGCGGATACATTCCAGCCTCGACAAAACCGACACAACGACGCTCTCGGGCCATGCGCGATGTCCCCCACTTGTCGCAGTCCCCGCATTGATCACTACCAACGGACCATTGACAGTCACTATCCGCCCAGGTATAGCTCTAATGGGGCACAAAGCGAAACTCAAAACATCAGGGGGCTTGAGTGGATTCGCTTCCATACGTTTCTGCTTGTTTGCTTACCGGCTACCGGTAGGCCATCTTCACTGATCCGGGCATCGCGGGGGCGGTGCCCGGATCAGCGTTGCTCTGCCATCTGAACATTCCCGCCAGCGATTCGAGCGCCATTCGACTCGCTGCGCTTCCCCTTGCCCGAATTCGGGCCCGGCCTCGCGCTGCCGCATTCCACCGCATAGGAGCACCTCACCGATGAAACCGAACTGGGCCTTCAGCCTGGGCGAACTGTTCGATCACCGAAGCAGTTCGGGCAAGCCCATGACGTTCCACCTGTCCCGGCCGCTCGACATCGACCGGGAGAACCGGTCGACGCTCGACCTTCCCGCGCTGGCGTCCTTGGTCCGGGATACCGCGGGGGTGCTGAGTAAAGCCGGCGTGAAACCCGGCGACCGGGTGGTCGTATACAAAGCCAATCATTTCGACTGCATTCTGCTGGCCGCCGCGATCGCCCGGATCGGCGGGGTCGCCGTGATGCTGTCCGGCCTGCTGGGAAAGGAAGCCGTACAAAGCCTGATCCGCCGCGCGGAAGCCTCGGCGATCGTCACCGACGCCGAACGCATCGAACGCGCGGAAATCTCGCCCGCGGCGTTCCCCGCTCTCGAAGGAAAGATCTTCAGCGTCGACGGGGACTCGCCGCACGCACAGACCTACGCCGATCTCAAAGCAGAGCCGCACCTGCACGCCGTCCCCCGCCGGGACGACGAACTCCTGATGCTCACCCACACCTCAGGCACGACCGGCATCCCCAAGCTGATCATCTTCCCGCCGGCCACCATCCAGAAACAAATGGCACGGCTGGAATGCCGCCATTTCCCGCCCTTGACGTTCCGCCGCAACGACGTGGTCGCGATGTTCACGCCCTACGTGCACGCCCGCGCCTTCACCTGGATCTATTCGGTGCTGACCCTCTCCCCCGCCACTGTGCTGGCGATGGACGACAGCTCCCCCGAGACAGTCGACCGGATATTCCGCAAATACCGGCCGACCTTCATGGAAGCCCTGCCCATCGACTATTCGGCGATGGCCCCGCTGATCCGCACCGGCGCGGACAACCCGTTCTCCCGCATCCGCCTGTTCGCCGGCAATTTCGACGCGATCCGCTGGCCGGTCATTCGCCGCTTCCTGAACGCGTCCCGGCACCCGTTCCCGCTCTGGCGCGACGGTTACGGCCAGTCGGAAACCGGCGGCATGGGCATGACCGTGATCTCGCGCCGCTCCGCCAACCGCGCACGCGACCACAAACCCGGCCCGCGCGTCGTAGGCCGCCCCATGCCCGGTTTCGTCACCCTCAAGATCGTCGACCCGGCAACCTTCGAACCAGTCGAACGCGGCCGCCCCGGCCTGGTCCTGGCCAAAACCAAGGCCCGCTGCGCCGGCTACTACGGCGAACCCGAGCGCTGGAAAGAGAAACTGGTCGGCGACTGGTGGAACACCGGCGACATCGGCATCCTCACCCCGACCGGAGCGTTGAAGATCGTGGACCGCGAGGTCAACGTCTCCTCCGGCATCGGCTACCTGGAATTCGAAGACACCCTGGTAGACCGCCTGCCAGAAGGCTCCGACGTAGCCATCCTCCCGCGCGAAAACGCCCTGCCCCTCCCCGTCGTCGCCACCCGGGACGGCCGCTTGGACGAAACCGACTGGTCCGTAGCCCGCACCGGCCTCCCCGCTTTGGCCGACCCAGTGGTCATCAAGACGACGGACATGCCAAGGACCGCAACCGGAAAAATCGTCCGGGAAGAACTGCGCCGCACCCATCTGGACACCGTGGCCACCCCCGGCACCGGACGCTGGACATGATCAGCAACGGCTTCAGCGTGGAACCTTTGACCACGTCGTGCAGCGAAGTCTGGGAATCCCGCCGCCACGCCGTCTTCGGCGTGAGCCCCGGCAACAGCTACTTCAACGTAGAGCGGATTCGCTTGACGCTGGACTGGCTGCAAACAGAATTCAAGCAAATCGACGTCATCATTCCCGACAGCGCCCTGCAACACACCTACACCGCCTTGGGCTACGACGAAACCAAGGCCGCGAAGAAGGCCCGGTCGGAAACCAACGTCCTGCGCAACCGAGTAATCCGAGCCTGGGACGACCTGGGCGGCCCCAGAGCAACCGACGGCCTGCACCGGATGTCCGAACTCTCGGAAAACCCGACCTACACCGAGACTCTGGCACACTGCGCCCACCTCACGGCCACCGACCCAGCCCTGTCGACCGCGAGCACAGAAATGACCAAAGAAGTACTGGCCGCCAAAGGCTTAGCGAACACCCCCACCCCCGCACAAATCGCCGAAGCGAAAAACTACCTCATCGCCGAACTGCCTTTCTTCGTCTCTTCGTGCAGAATCTTCGAAGTAGACGCCTCCCTGAACTTCTACCACCAGCCCCTCCCGCTGGCGAACGTAATCTTCTCTGACACCTCGGCCCTGAAACCAGACCCCGGCCAGGGTTACGCCACAATCCGCCCCGCCTGACCACGGAGACCCCTCATGACCGACCAGTACGATCAAGTAGCCACCACTTTCGCCGACGTGGAAGCGGTAATCAGCTTCGTCCGGGAAAACCTGGAATGGCCGTCCTTCAAAGAACTCCTAGGCGACCTGCACGGCCTGCGAGTCCTGGACGTCGGCTGCGGCGAAGGCAGCTTTACCCGCCGCATCAAACAACTGGGCGCCGCACAAGTGGTAGGCACCGACCTGTCCCCCGGCATGATCGCCCTGGCACAGCAAGCTGAAGGGCGGGACCCGCAAGGCATCGCCTACCAAGTCCAAGACCTGGCAGCAATGCCGCTCCAAGGCGAGTTCGACGTGGTAACGGCCATCCATGTCCTGCACTACGCGGACTCCCGGGAAACCATGCAGACCATGGCGAACACCATGCACGCCAACCTAAAACCCGGCGGCAAGCTGGTCATCCTGAGCGCGAACGCCGACTCCAGCGAAGAATCCGAATCCGCGGCCGGCTTCCGCACCTACCGCCCGGCCGACCCGAAGGAAGGCGACAAGTTCAAGGTCGCTGTCCTGACCAACCCGCCCACGGAGATCGAAGTACACCACTGGCCCACGGCGACAATCGTGGATGTCCTGCAAACCGCAGGCTTCGCCAACATCGACTGGTCCCCGGTGAAACCCTCCGCGACGGTCGCGCCAGCGGATCAGGAGCGGGCCGCTCGCTGCGCGAAGAATCCGACGAGCTTGACGCTTACCGCGACAAAGCCGTAGCCCCTCCACTCCAACTTCGGGGTGAGCGAAGAACCTGCCTTCGACCAGGTGCCCGGCGACCCAGCTTCTCCGGGCACCTGGCCTCAGGTGCGAATTTCCACTAGAGACACGTCTCCCGGATGCCTGCAGCCAGTGACGAAACAAGTTCTGGCCCTCGGGTGAGGCGAACATCGCCGGTTAGGCGAGCCAGTACATCTTCGTCGTCGACGATGCCGCGCAGCACCGCGACGCCCTCGGCATCGAGAAGACCGGACATGTGCGAACCCAAGAGCCAGGCTCCTGCGAGTGCGGGGTCGAAATCGTGCCGTTCAAGGACTTCGAGTTCGTCATCGTAAAGCCGTTCCCAATACGGCCCTGACGAGTAGCAGTCGATCATCGTCCCGAGGTCGACGGCGTCGCGCGTAGTCACCGAGCGCCGGTCCCACCAGGTCAGGAGCTTAAGCAGAGCCAACGCGGGCACCGCGGGAACCTTGACAACAAGTCCGCCGGGCAAGATCACCTGCTCAGCCGACGCCACAGCTTCGCTCAGCCCGCGAACGTTCATCCGGTGGTCGTCGGGCCAAAGAATGGTCCGGCCTTCCTCCTCGATGCCGCCATAAGGCACCACGTCGACCTCGATGCCCTCTACGAGGAACGAATGCACGCTGTTGCCATGCCGCTGCAACTGGCCTGCGAACCGTGCGAAATCATCCCACGTGCCCATCGCTGCGGCGATGTCGATGTCCCGGGTGGCTCTGTCGGGCGGTTTGCCCGTCAGCCCGACCGACAGAATTGTCCGGGCCGTGGCCCCGACCACGAGGTAGTCGATTTTTACTGCACGAGCGACGACCTCCACCCGGCGCAGCACCTTTGCCGCGAGAAGAAGATCAGGTTCGGTCGATGCGCTTAAGTCGATCATCAGCACTCCGGATCCGGTCGCCGTGTTCGCGCTGGCGCGGGTCCCCGGAAGCCAGCAGGTCTGCGTAGATCAAAGGGGACGGAACGATCCAGGACTTCTGCGACGGCTCCGGCCAAGGTGTCCGCCAGAAGCGGGTTCGGATGTGTACATTGCCGTCTTTTTCCGCTCTTGCCAGGCGATGCCTGCCGATGAGGCGGGTCGGCAGCCGGTCGGCATAAAGCGTGAGCGAAGCTGGCCGCAGATGCGGGTCGATGAGGCTTGCTCCGGCTTCCCCGCCTACTTGAACGTCCAGGGAAAGCAGATCGGTTTCCGAGTTCCGCCACCACGAGAGGTCGGCCGCAGCGAACTCGCCGAGGACCAGCGTGGCGTCCAGGGTGATCGAATACGCCTCGGTCCATCGGTCGAGCAGCTCGGCTCCGCGGGCAAGCCGTCGTTCGTCCCTCCGCTTGTACAGGTAACCGGCACTGGTGAGCTCATCGATGACCGTCTTCACCGTGCCGAGGGACGCACCGCTCAGCTCAGCCAGCCGACGGTAAGGAAAGTCAGCAGTCTCCGGCCAGCTGAGCAGGATGAACAGGACTTGAAGACCGGCCCGGCCAAAGGCGCCCGCGCCTCGCGGTGAAGCTCGCCCGACGCGCGCAGCGGGCTTGGCTCGGCCCCGGATGTCGATCAAGACGTCATCCCAGGAAAGGTAGGCGTTGCCCGCAGTGTCCACGTAGTCGATCCCCCGCGCGCGTAGCCGCTCGGCGACTGATTCACCGAGATACGTGGAGAAGAGCAACGGCGGAAGGTTCGCCGTGAAATGGACCGCCGTGGCCAGTTCTGCGGTCATCCGCCGCTTGAACTCGACCCCATACGTACGAGCGGCACCGGATGCCGTGGTGAGCCTCATGACGGCATCTGTCCGGGAATCACCAGGTTCCGGCGCTCCCGTGCCCAGCAGTTCGACCTGGAAGCCCAACTCCTTCAGCCGGGAGCGCACCTCGGCGGACCAGCCAGGCGCGTTCAGTGAACCATCATGTTCATTCATACTGAACATGCCACTATTTTGAACACGCGGAGGTCCTCGCCGCAACCCCGAGTACTCGGTCGAGAGATCCGCTTCCTGACCGTCCGAGACTCCTGAACGCCTGCTCGACCGCCGATCAAAGGCGCGTCCGTCCTCTCAGAACAGAAATGGCGAGCACTCGTTATGAGTGCTCGCCATTCACGAGGTGGAGGTGCCGGGAATTGAACCCGGGTCCTCTAGCGCATCCTCAAGGCTTCTCCGTGCGCAGTCCGCTGTGTCTCTGCTTGGCCCCTTCAGTCACGCGAACAAGCTGAAGTGACGAGCCCAGCCACTGTTTGCTTCCCTGCCAGGCCCCGTGGCCGGGACTGGAGGTAAGCCTCCTAGCTGATGCCGGCGACCGGGTCGGAGGCGACCCCGGGCCGACAGACTTGCTCTACTGCGATCAGGCAGCGAGAGCGAAGTCGCGCTGGCTATTGGCCTTGGCGCTTATTAGGTTGCGATGACGCTTACGGTGGTCTCTCGCCTGCACCGGCACGCTTCCCTTGATTCAACGTCCAGAGTCGAAACCGTTCACCCCCTTGTAGGTGCTTGTAACCTCACCATCATAACGCCCCCGGCAACCCGATAATTCCGGCCTCGGCCAGCAGCTGGGGTAGGGCTGTCCCCACCTCGAAGATGCCCGTCCGCCCCCTGGTTGCCCGGTGCCGGTCCGGCCATGCTGAGCAGGTCAGTTTCCGCAGTGAGGGAGCCCCGCCATGGTCACCGTGCCCGCCGGTCGCAGTTTTGGGCGCCGCACTCCGCCGTTGGGCGGGGCGCTGGCGTATCTCCTGCTCAACCTGCCTATCGGCATCCTCTCGTTCACGCTGATCGTGACGCTGGGGTCGGCCGGGCTGGGGACGATCGTCGTGTGGCTGGGCGTTCCGCTGATCGGGCTGCTCGTCCTGTTCGCGCGGACCGCCGGCCGGGTCGAGCGGGGGCGGCTCTTCGCCCTGCTGGACGTGTATGTCGACGATCCGTATCTGCCATTGCCGCCCTCCGGGCAGAAGCAGCGCTGGCTCACCCGGCTGAAGGACCCGGCGACCTGGCGCGACCTGTCCTACCTCTTCCTGCTCTTCCCGCTCGGCCTGGTGGAGTTCGTGCTGGTCGTGACGGTGTGGGCGGTCAGTCTGGGCCTGGTGACGCTGCCGATCTACTACCGCTTCCTTCCGGACGGCCTCTACGCCTTCCCGAGCTACGATGTGCAGTGGTTCGTCGTCGACTCGACGGTGACCGCGCTGCCTTGGGCGGCGCTGGGGGTGCTCTTCGCCGCGATCGCCGTGGCCCTGACCAAGGGGCTCGCGGCGGTGCACGCGGCAGTCGCGGCCGGGCTGCTGCGGCCCACGGTCGCCCAGCGGCGGCGCATGGAGCGCTCGTGGAACGAGATCGACGGGATCACGGTGGCCGGATGACTTCGCAAGACCCGCCTCCGGAGCACCCTCGTCCGCATCCGGCCCGCACGATCGCGTACATGATCCCGTCGTTCGTGCTGCGCCTGCTGCAGTTCATTCTCATCGTGGCCGGCGGGACCATCGGCACGGCGACGCTCATCATCTGGATCGGCTTCCCCATCCTGCTGGGCGTCACCGGGTTCATCCGCTGGTCCGGCGACGTAGAGCGGCGCTGGGCCCGCCGGATGCTCGGCACCCCGCTGGTCCCGGTCGAGCGGCTGCCGCTCGACGGGCAGCCGATGACCCGCCGCTGGCTGACCCGGCTGTCGGACCCGACGACCTGGCGCGATCTGGCTTACCTGATGGTCGCGTTCCCGCTGGCGATCATCGAGCTGCCGATCGCGCTCGCGTCGATCGTGCTGCTGCCGATGGCGATCTGGGTGACGCCGTTGCTGGGCCTGCTGCACGGGAACCTGGCGTTGTCGCTGCTGGGGCCGAACCGCACGAAGAAGCTCGAAAAGAAGGCTGAGCACCTGCAGGCGTCGCGGGCTCGTGGCGTGGACGCCGCCGAGGCCGAGCGCCGCCGGATCGAGCGGGACCTGCACGACGGCGCTCAGCAGCGGCTCGTGGCGGTCGCGATGAGCCTCGGCCGGGCGAAGTCGAAGTTCGACCACGACCCGAACGCGGTGCGCGATTTGATCGACGAAGCGCATTCGGACGCCAAGCTCGCCGTCTCCGAACTGCGCGACCTCGCCCGCGGCATCTACCCCGCCGTGCTGGGCGACCGGGGTCTCGACGCGGCGCTGTCCGCGCAGGCCGCGAAGTCGCCGATCCCGGTGGACGTGCACGTCGACGTCGAACCGAGGCCGCCGGCCGCGGTCGAGACGACGGCGTACTTCATCGTCGGCGAGACCCTCACCAACATCGCCAAGCACTCCGGCGCGACCGAGGCGGCGGTGAAGGTCTGGCGTTCGGACACGCACGTCATCACTGAGATCACCGACAACGGTCACGGCGGCGCGGAGGTTCGTCCTGGCGGCGGGCTCGCCGGGCTGGCCGACCGAGCGGCGACCATCGACGGCGTCATCACGGTGGTGAGCCCGGTCGGCGGACCGACGGTCATCAGAGCGGACCTGCCGTGTCAATGGTGACCCGTTCGTGAGTGAATAGCCCCCGGGAGCTTTTCACTCACGGACCTGGGGGCCTTGATGCGGGTAGTGATCGCCGAAGACGCCGTGCTGCTTCGGGCCGGGGTCACCCGGTTGCTCGCCGACGAGGGCATCGAGACCGTCGCCGCGGTCGACAACGGCGACGATCTGCTCGGCGCGATCACCGAACACCGTCCTGACCTGGCGATTGTCGACGTCCGGATGCCGCCGACGTTCACCGACGAGGGCTTGCGCGCGGCGCTGGCGGCCCGCAAGGAGATCGCTGGCCTGCCGGTGCTCGTGCTGTCCCAGTACGTCGAGGAGAGCTACGCGGTCGAGCTGCTGTCCGGCGGTGCCGGAGGCGTCGGTTACCTGCTGAAAGAGCGCGTCGCCGACGTGGACGAGTTCCTGGACGCGGTCCGTCGCGTCGCGGACGGCGGCACCGCCATCGACCCGGACGTCATCGCCCAGCTGATGGCCCGCGGCCGCCGCAACCCGCTGGATTCGCTCACCGCGCGCGAATCCGAGGTGCTCGGCCTGATGGCGCAGGGCCTGTCCAACAACGCCATCGCGAACTCGCTGGTGGTGTCGCACGGGGCGGTCGAAAAGCACATCGGCAACATCTTCTCGAAGCTCGGTCTCGAGGCCAGTTCCGAAGAACATCGCCGGGTTCGCGCGGTGCTGACTTACCTCGGACGCTGAACACCCTCACTCGAACTGACGGCAGCCTCGCCCGCGGTCCCTCGCCTACCATGGACTGATGCCGCCCGAACCGAGCGAGGAGAACCCGATGTCCGACCGCAGCGTCCGCTTCTTCGGCGGCCCGCTCGACGGCCGGGTGCAGGAACTCGCCGACGAGGAACCGGTTCCGGGCACCGTGGTGCGGCACATCCACCTGCACGGCGGCCCGAAAATCGAGACGCGGTACGAACTCGGCCTCACCGAGAACGGCTGGGCCTACCGGGTTCAGGCGCACGAATCCGAACCGGAGCCGGACACTCTCTCGTGAGAGACCGCGAGAACCGGCGGTAGGGCAAACCCCACCCCGCTCCCCCTGCTGACCCGACCCCCTTTTCGGTGGCCTGCACCGCTGTTTCCGCGCCCGGGAACCGACAGGCTCTTGAGCATGACGACGAGCCAGCTGCAGACCCGCGGCACCAGGGCGACCCGGGACAAATTTCTGGACGTAGTGCGCGCCGGAGCGATCCTCGCGGTGGTCGCGCAGCACTGGACGATGCCGGTGCTTTCCTTCTCCGGCAACACTCTCGCCACCGGCAACGCCCTCGCGACGCCGGGCTGGTGGATCATCACCTGGGCTTCGCAGGTCATGCCCCTCGTCTTCTTCGCCGGCGGCGCGGCGAACTTGATCTCCTTGCGCCGCGCGGAATCCACCCGCGCCTGGTTCGCCGGCCGCGTGCGTCGGCTTCTCGTTCCGGTACTTCCGCTGATGGCGGTGTGGCTCGTCGTACCGGATCTGTTGCACGGCATGGGAGTTCCGTCGCAACCGGTCCAGGTGGCCAGCGCGATCGCCGCGCAACTGCTGTGGTTCCTCTCGGTCTACCTGCTCACCGTGCTGCTCACGCCGCTGATGGTCGCAGCGCACCGGCGCTGGGGTCTCGCGGTGCCCGCGGTACTAGCCGGATTGGGCGTTCTCGTTGACGTAGCAAGGTTTTCCGACCTCGGCATGATCGGCTACGCCAACGCCGTCATCGTCTGGGTCGCGGTGCACCAGCTCGGTTTCCACTACGTCGAAGGCCGTCTCGGCTCGCTCAGCCGCCGCGCCGCGCTCGCTGTGTCCGCCGCTGGTTTCGGGGTGACGGCGCTGCTGGTCGCGTTCGGTCCGTACCCGGCGAGCATGATCGGCATGCCGGGCGCGCCGGTGTCCAACATGAGCCCGCCCACCGTTTTGCTGCTGTTCCTCGCGCTCGGCCAGATCGGGTTCCTGCTGGCGTTCCGCGAGAAGCTTGTCTCGCTCCCCCGCGTCACGGCGGCACTCAGCTGGCTCAGCCCGCGGTTCATGTCGGTCTACCTCTGGCACATGCCGGCGCTGGTCGTGGTTTCCGGTGTCACCGTGTTCGGCCTCGGCTACTCGACGCCGACCCCGGGTTCGTCGATGTGGTTCCTGATGGCACCCGCCTGGTTCGCCGTGTGCGGCGCAGTGCTGCTGGGCCTGCTGCGCCTGTTCGAGCGCTTCGAAATGCAGCCGGACGGCCTGGTCGTCACTGCACGGACGCCGCAGCTGGTACTGGCCGGTCTGCTCGCCTCCGGCGGCCTCCTCGGCCTGGCCGCGCACGGGTTCGCACCGCTGAGCGACGGCCTGCTGACCGGCCCGCTTCCGTGGGTGGCGCTGGTCGCAGTCGGGTTCACCCTCGCCGGACGTCAGGTGACGCTGCCGCGAAGCCGGGCCCTCGTGACGGTCAAACGCTGAGCAGCTTCGCGGGGGTGTCGTGCAGCACCGCCCGCAGGAACGGCTCGCCAAGGCGATCGTCGGCCGCCCAGCCGGCGATCGCCTGCAGCTGCGTGGCGTAGGAGTACGGGATGTTCGGGAAGTCGGTTCCGAGCACCACGCGGTCGGCGACCTCGGCCAACCGGACCGTCCAGTCCGGCGGCAGCGGCGACATCGCCTCCGCGAACGGCACGCCGACCATGGTGGTGTCCAGGTGCACCCGCGGGTAACGGGCCATCAGCTCGAACGCGGTGGTGAACTGGGGCATCGCCGCGTGCGCGAGGACGGCGGTGAGGCGCGGATGCCGTTGCAGAACTTCCTCGAACACCTCGAGCCCGGTGAAGTCGCCGCGCAACGGGCCGTGTCCGCAGTGGATCACCACCGGCACGCCCGCGTCGGTCAGCGAGCCCCACACCGGGTCGAGCAGCTCGTCCCTCGGGTCGTATGCCCCGACCTGCACGTGCGCCTTGAAACACCGGGCTCCCGCACGCAACGCACTGTCCACTGAGGACGCTGCTTGCGGCTCCGGGTAGAACGTGCCGGTGGGCACCGCTTCCGGCACCTGCTCGGCGAAGTCCAGCACCCACGACGTGAGCCACTCCGCCATGCCCGGCTTGTGCGGGTACACCAGCGGCGCGAAGGTTTTCACGCCCAGCGCGCGCAGGGTTTCGATCCGCTCCGCCTCAGGCGTGCGGTAGTGGATCGGCCACGGCGTGCCGTAATGCCGCTCGGCGCGGTCGAAATACGCCCACACCTTGTCCAGCACGGGCTTCGGCAGGAAGTGGACGTGCAGGTCGACGATCCCGTCGAGGCCGAGCCCGGCGATCCAGCCAGGGACGTCGGCGTCGGTGGCCGGACCCGCCGTCACTCCGTGAACCGGCCCTTCAACGCCCGCCCCATCGCGCGGCTGATGTCCTTCTGCGCGTCGCGCTTGGCGAGCGACTGCCGCTTGTCGTAGGCCTTCTTGCCCTTGGCCAGCGCGATCTCGACCTTGACCTTGCCGTCCTTGAAGTACATCGACAGCGGCACCAGCGACAGACCGCTCTCCTTGGTCTTGCCGATGAGCCGTTCGATCTCACGCCGGTGCAGCAGCAGCTTCCGCGTGCGCCGCGGCATGTGGTTGGTCCAGGTGCCCTGGGTGTACTCCGGGATGTGGACGTTGCGCAGCCACACCTCGCCGTCGTCCACCGTCGCGAACGCGTCCACAAGCGACGCTTTGCCGGCCCGCAGGCTCTTGACCTCGGTGCCCTGCAGGACCATCCCGGCCTCATAGGTGTCCAGGATGGAGTAGTCGTGCCGAGCCTTGCGGTTCGACGCGATGACCTTCTGTCCGCGTTCCTTGGGCATACCGGCCAGTTTACGTGCCGCCCAGGTGATCAAGCACGCCGGTTTACGGCCGGTCACCCAGCGAAGTCAGTGCTCCTGGCGACCTTTTCCCACGCCGCGAGTTCGGTCTGCCCGCGTTCGTAGCTGGCCGCGACGTTGTCCGCCGCGTCTGTGCCCAGCGCGAGCCGCAGCGGCGGGCGATCGGCGGCCAGCGCGGCGAGGATCGCCTCGGCGGCTTTGACCGGATCACCCGGCTGACGGCCGGCCACGTTGGCCAACGCGGAGCGGATGGGGCCGAGCTGCTCGCGGTACGCCTCGCCCTCTTCGGTGAACAGCAGCACTCCCGGCTCGTTGAACGCCGTGCGGAACGCGCCCGGCTCGACGATCAGCACGTGCACGCCCCACGGCGCGAGTTCCTCCGCCAGCGCCTCCGACCAGCCTTCGAGCGCGAACTTGCTCGAGGCGTACGCGCTGACGCCGCCGAACGCGAACCGCCCGGCCTGGCTGCTCATCTGCACGATCGCGCCGCTGCCCCGCTCCCGCAGGTGCGGCAGCACGGCCTTGGTCAAGGCGACCGGGCCGAAGAAGTTCAGGTCCATCAAGCCCCGCAGCTCGGCGGCGGTGGTTTCCTCGGCCGCCCCGATGAGGCCCCGGCCCGCGTTGTTGACCAGCACGTCGATCCGGCCGTGCCGGTCGAGCACCTCAGCGACCGCGCCCTCGATCCGAGCCTCGTCAGTCATGTCGAGCGACACGGCCGAAACCCGGTCCGGTGCACTCGCGACCAGGTCAGCGACAGATTCCGGACGCCGTACCGCCGCTGCGACGGCATCCCCGGCGGCCAGCGCGGCGACCGCCAGCTCCCGGCCGAAACCCGACGAAGCCCCCGTGATCAGCCAAACCCGTGCACTCATTCCGTTTCCCCTTCCCTGGTGAGCAGCCCGACCGCGATCGCGCCGAGCGTCGATACCGCGGCGATGGTCCAAAGCCCGACGTGCAGCGCACTCGTATACGCCGACGCCGCCACCTCACCGCCAGTCCTTTCCCCTTGCAGCAGCTTCGCGGTGACCGCGCCCGCCCGGGCCGGCCCCAGCTCGGAAGTGAGACGGGACTGGGTCACCGCGGCGAGCAGCGAGCCCAGCACGGCGATCGACACCGATTCCCCGCCCAGCCGCATCGTGTTGAACACCCCCGCCGCCATCCCGGCCCTGGCCGGTTCCACCGACGACACCGCGGCCCCGTCGAGAATCGCCAGCGAAACGCCGAACCCGGCCCCGACGCACAGCAGTGGCCCGGCGATCTCGCCCGCCTCGGAGCCCGGACGCACCACCATCAGCCAGGCCGCCCCGACCGCGACGAGCACCAGGGTCGCCACCAGCAGCAGCCGCTGCGACACCCGGTGCGCGATTGAACTGACCACCACCGGCACGACCAGCGTCGGCCCGGTGAGCAGCACCAGCAACAGTCCGGCGGCGAGCGCGCTCATGCCGTCCACCGCCATGAAGTACGCCGGAAGCGCGATCAGCAGCGCCACGAAACCGAAGGCCAGCAGCACCAGCATCGCGCAAATCGCCAGAAACCGCCGCTGCGCGAGCAGCGACACGTCGATCATCGGGTGTTCCGCGCGGCGTTCGATCGCCACGAACGCCGACAGCAGGACCGCGAACCCCGCGAACGCGGACAGCACCAGCGGGCTGTCCCAGCCGAGTTCCGGGCCTTCGATCAGCGCGAGCACGAACAGCGACAGCCCGAGGGTGAAGGTGAGCGCGCCGGGCCAGTCCGGACCGGCCGGATGCGCGTCCTTCGATTCGGCGAGCTTTGGCACCACGGCCAGCAACGGCAGCAGAACCACCGCGGCGACGCCGAAGAACACCCGCCAGCCGCCCAGCGACGTCACCAGCACTCCAGCGGCCAGCGGACCGAACGCCAGGCCGAGCCCGATCGCCGTGCCGAACAGACCGAACGCCCGCGTGCGAGCGGCCCCGTCGAAGGCGTGCGCGAGCAGCGCGCTGCCGCCGGTGATCACACAGGCCGCGCCGGTCCCGGCGACCACCCTGGCGGCGATCAGCACCCCGATCGACGGCGCGCACGCCGCCACCAGCATCGCGGCGCAGAACAGGCCGATGCCGGCGGCGAACATCCGCCGTCGTCCGGTCAGATCGGCCAGCGAACCGGTGATCGCCATGAAGCTGGCGAAGGTCAGGAAGAACGCGTTCACCACCCACTGCGCGGACGAGAGGCTGGTGGCGAGGCTGCCGCTGATGTCGGGCAGTGCGAGCGAAGCACCGGTCGCCGTGACCGGGACCAGCACGATCGCCGCGCATACCGCGAACAAGGTGAGACCTGGCTTGGTACGCCGCGGCGCGGCGATGACCCCCATGAACATCCCTTCGCCCAAACCATTCGAACCCTGATAGATAACAAGGATCGAATCAGCATTCACACACTGATGTCAAGTCTCAGGGTCCGAGGCGATGTTCGAAGGCTGATAGCTTGAGGGCAGCCAAGGAGGTCGCATGGGTGTGGAAGAGCGGATCGCGGAGCAACTGGACCCGCGGCTCGGCAATCACCTCAAGCGCGCCGAAGTGGCCTTGATGGCGGAGAAGGGCCGTGTCCTCAAGCCGTTCGGGCTGTCGGTTCCGCAGTACGCGGCGATGCACGCGTTGTCGGTCGCACCGCTGTCCGGGGCGCAGCTGGCCCGGGTGTGCTGCGTGACGCCGCAGAGCATGACGTCCCTGCTGTCCACTTTGGA
This sequence comes from Amycolatopsis sp. NPDC054798, assembly GCF_053611505.1. NCBI lineage: Bacteria > Bacillati > Actinomycetota > Actinomycetes > Pseudonocardiales > Pseudonocardiaceae > Amycolatopsis > Amycolatopsis sp. NPDC054798. The sequence goes on from NZ_JBSHAM010000060.1 coordinate 46,240, forward strand.
GTCGAAGAACCTGGTCGAGCGCACCCCTTCGGAGGTGCACGCTCAGGTGCTCATCGCCCGCCTGACTCGGTCCGGGCACGCGATCTTCCGCAAGGCCAACGAAGCCGCGCTCGCCGTGGAGGCGCGGTTGTCCGCGGAGTTCGAACCGGAAGAGGAAAAGCTGCTGCGCGCGCTCTTGCGGCGCGCGGTCGCCGTGCTGGACGAAGGCAGCTGAAACGCACGAACCGCCCGGCGAAAACGTTCGCCGGGCGGTTCGGATGCGAAGAAGAGCGGTTAGTGCCGCACGTACAGGCGCAGCGTGACGTACCCGGTGATCGCCGAGATCACGATCGACACCGCCAGCAGGATCGGCGCGACCGGGAACAGCACCTCGAGCGTGGTGATCTGCGGGAACACTTCGCCGGTGAAGACCGTGTCGAGGAAGGACAGCTTCGTCAGAAGCAGGAACACCACCCCGAGCACGGCACCGACCGTGCCGGCGACCACCGCCTCCAGGAGGAACGGCAGCTGGGTATACCACCGTGTCGCGCCCACCAGGCGCATGATGCCGACTTCCGTCCGCCTCGTGAACGCCGAAACCTGAATGGTGTTCGCGATCAGCAGCAGTGCGGCGACGGCCATGATGAGCGCCATCACGAACGCGATGTTCCGGACGCCGTTGAAGACGTTGAACACGCGGTCGAGGAACTTCTTCTGGTCGTCGACCTTCTTGACGCCGGGCTGGCCGGTGTACTGCTTGATGATCGCGTCGGACCGGTCCGGGTCCTTCAGCTTCACCTGCAGCGCCGCGGGCAGCGCCTCGGGACCGGTCAGCTCGAGCAGTTCGGGCTGGCTCGAGAAGATCTTCTTGAACCGGTCGTAGGCCTGTTCGCGGTTCTCGTAGACGACCGATTCGACGCCGGGGTTGTTCTGCAGCGACTGGCGGAGCCCGTTGCAGAGCGCCTGCGTGCAGTTCTTGTCGTTCGCGCTCACGTCGTCGACCAGCGTGACCGAAACTTCGACTTCGGCGAGGAAGTTCGCCTTCATCTTGTCGATCGTGCGCACGGCGAGCAGACCGCCGCCGAGCATGGCGAGCGAGACCGCGGTGGTGAGGATCATCGCGATGGTCATCGTGACGTTCCGGCGCAACCCGGTGACGACCTCGCTGAAGACGAAACTGGCTCGCATCGCTCTCGTAATTCCTTGGGTCGGGGCGGAAAAGGGCGGGGTGCGTCAGCGGCCGATGCCGTAGACGCCGCGGGCGTCGTCGCGGATCACGCGACCGAGCTGCAGCTCGACGACCCGCCGCCGCATCGAGTCCACGATGGAATGGTCGTGCGTGGCCATCAGCACGGTGGTGCCGGTGCGGTTGATCCGCTCCAGCAGCAGCATGATGTCCTGGCTGGTGTCCGGGTCGAGGTTCCCGGTGGGCTCGTCGGCGAGCAGCACGAGCGGGCGGTTCACGAACGCGCGCGCGATGGCGACGCGCTGCTGCTCGCCGCCGGAGAGTTCGTTGGGCAGCCGGTCGGCTTTGCCGTCGAGGCCGACGAGTTCGAGCACCTCGGGCACGACCTTGCGGATCGTGGGCCGCGGTTTCCCGATGACCTCGAGCGCGAACGCCACGTTTTCCGCGACGGTTTTGTTGGCCAGCAGCCGGAAGTCCTGGAACACGCAGCCGATGGTCTGGCGCAGGCGGGGGACCCGGCGCCGGGCGAGTTTGGCGACGTCGAAGTTCGACACCATGACCCGCCCCTTGGAGGGCACCTCTTCCCGCAGCAGCAGCCGCAGGAACGTCGACTTCCCGGAGCCGGACGGGCCGATGAGGAAGACGAACTCACCCTTGTCGATCTCGACCGACACCCGTTCGAGGGCGGGACGGGTCGAGGTCTTGTAGACCTTGGAAACCTCTTCGAGCCGGATCACGGTTCGGCATACTACCCATGGGCCCCGTTAAGCCCGGGTTGCCGGTGCCTTGGGTGACCCGCGCCTCGTCCCGGCGCTGCTCGGGGAGGTCAGGCCGCGTTCGCCTGCTTGCGCCAGCGGATCCCGGCCTCCAGGAAGCCGTCGATGTCGCCGTCGAGGACCGCGGTGGGGTTGCCGACCTCGAATTCGGTGCGGAGGTCCTTCACCATCTGGTACGGGTGCAGCACGTAGGAGCGCATCTGGTTGCCCCAGCTGGAGCCGCCGTCCTTGAGCGCGTCCATTTCGGCCCGTTCCTCCTCTTTTTTGCGCTGCAGCAGGCGCGCCTGGAGGACCTTCATCGCGGCCGCCTTGTTCTGCAGCTGCGATTTCTCGTTCTGGCAGGAGACGACGATGCCGGTCGGGATGTGGGTGAGGCGGACCGCGGAGTCGGTGGTGTTGACGCTCTGCCCGCCGGGGCCGGACGAGCGGTACACGTCGACGCGGATGTCCTTTTCCGGGATGTCGACGTGGTCGACTTCCTCGACCTCGGGCAGGACCTCGACGTGCGCGAAGGACGTCTGCCGCCGGCTCTGGTTGTCGAACGGCGAGATCCGCACGAGGCGGTGGGTGCCTTGTTCGACCGAGAGGGTGCCGTAGACGTACGGGGCGGTCACCTTGAAGGTGGCGGACTTGATGCCCGCTTCTTCGGCGTAGGAGATGTCGAAGACGTCCGTCGGGTAGCCGTGGCGTTCCGCCCAGCGCAGGTACATCCGGAGCAGCATTTCGGCGAAGTCGGCCGCGTCGACGCCGCCCGCTTCGGAGCGGATGTTGACGACGGCGTTGCGGTCGTCGTATTCGCCGGACAGCAGGGTGCGGACTTCGAGCGCGTCGATGTCCTTCGCGAGGTCGGTCAGGTCGCCCTCGGCCTCGGTCATGCTGCCGCTGTCGCCTTCGTCGGCGGCCAGCTCGTAGAGGACGCCGAGGTCGTCGAGGCGCTGGCGCAGCTCGGAGACGCGGCGCAGCTCGGCCTGCCGGTGGGAAAGCTGGCTGGTGACCTTCTGGGCTTCCTCGACGTTGTCCCAGAGGTTCGGGCTGGACGCCTGTTCCTCGAGTTCGGCGACCTGCGCGCGCAGCGCTTCGAGGTCCATCACCGACTCGATCTGCGTCAGCTTGCCGGTCAGGTCCTTCAGTGCCGCATCGAACTCATCGCTCACGTCGGACAAGGTTACGGCAAAACCCACGACCGGTCGCGAACCGGTCGTGGGGCCGGGGCTGCGCTCAGGCCTGCGGGATCGAGTCGAGCAGCTTCAGGGCGGCCTTGGCCTGCGCCTGGGCGAACTCGGCGACTGCCTTGGCGTAGGGGCCATCGGCGGTCTTGGTGGCGTTCTTGGCCTCTTCGAGCTGCGCCTGGTAGGTGGTGCGGGCGCTGTCGAGCAGGGCGGTGCGCTGTTTGGCCGTCAGGGAGCCGGCGTGCACGAGCCGCAGGATGAGCGGGCTGCGCAGGTGGTCGGGTCCGGCCTCGGACGTGAGCCACGTCTTGAAGGCCTTCTTGCCTGCCGCGGTGAGCACGTACTGCTGGCTCGAACGGGGCCCCTGCTTGCCGAGCCGGACGAGACCCTCTTTCGAGAGCGCCGGGAGCTCGCGGTAGACCTGGCTGCGGGTGACACTGAAGAAGGCGCCGAAACGCTCGTCGGCGCCCGAGACCAGCTGCCCGCCCGTGGCGGGGCCGTCGTGGAGCAGACCGAGCAGAGCGGCGGCGGTTGCATTCAATTCGGACACCCCTCTACGGTCCCACTTATCCGCCGCTGTGTCCACAGTGGTCACCAATGAGTCCATTGTGGCCAGCGGCAACCCCTCTAACAGCCCAGTCCGCAGGTATGTCCACAATAGACTCTGCCACGCTGTGCAACCACCGCCGAAACGATCACCGCACCGCAACCACCACCCGAGCGACGGCCAAATGGCGCACAAAAAAACCGGGGCCCGTGCATCTGCACGAGCCCCGGCTTCGTTCCAAGTAGCGGGGACAGGATTTGAACCTGCGACCTCTGGGTTATGAGCCCAGCGAGCTACCGAGCTGCTCCACCCCGCGTCGTTGTAAAAACAACAATACACCCCGCAAAAACCCCCTCAACACCACCCCCACAAACACCCTCTCACCAGCAAAAACACCACACATCCCCCCTCCCCCCTCGCAACCCTCTCTCCCCTCCACCCCTCACACACGACCGCTCCGACCCGAAGTCTTGCCCCCAGAGCAACTTCGAGCACACCACCGCTTTCGAGAGGTTCAGACCTCTCCCCAGTCCCATTTAGAGAGTCAAAAACCCTTGCGGCACTGGAATATTCCACCACCAACACCCACGGCACCCCCCAGCTGATACGAAAGCCGTGGCACTACCCCCCACCACCCAACGACTTCCGCCGCACCCCGCCAAGCTCGCTCCGCGAGCACAGGCACGCCCAAACTCGCCCAGAGCGCAAACGTGAGCCCCACACCCCACGCGCCCCAGCCGGGGGTCCAGGGGGCTCGCCCCCTGGCGGGGGCCTGGGGGTCCGACCCCCAGAAGACACAACGAAAGAGACCCACCTTCGCGCTTTTCGCGAAGATGGGTCTCCCATCTCTGTAGCGGGGACAGGATTTGAACCTGCGACCTCTGGGTTATGAGCCCAGCGAGCTACCGAGCTGCTCCACCCCGCGTCGTAGGACCTACCTTACGCCCTGGTTTCCCGAGGGTGCAAAGCAGGTGCCTATTACGTAACCGAGGTCACCCGCCGGGCTGGGACGTGGGCCCGTTGCTGGCGGGCGGGGCGGTCGGTTTGGCGGAGTTGTATTCCTTGGTGGCCGCGTCGAGCGCTTGCAGTGCGGCGCCTTGGTCGGCGAAGTTTCCGGATTGCTGTGCCGCCTTCAGCTTGGCGAGCGCGGCTTGGATGTCGCCGACGGCCTTGTCCATGGCCGGGTTGCTGCCGCCGGTGCTGGGCGGCGGCGTGCCGGTGGTGGACGTCGGCGGGGTCGTGGTGGTGCCGGGTTCGCCTTCCTTGGGCGTGGTGGCCGCTGCGCCGGTGCCCTTGCCGAACACCTGGTCCAGTGCCTCGTTGAGGGTGGAGGCGAAGCCGATCTTGGCGCCGTAGGAGACGAGCACGCGGGCCAGCTGCGGGTAGCTGAGCTGGTTGCGCTGGCGGATGTAGACGGGTTCGACGTAGAGGAATCCGTCGGCGACCGGCAGCGTGATCAGGTTGCCGTAGATGGGGATGACGTTGGGGTTGTTCAGCAGTGTCCGGTCTTGGGCGACGCGGGGGTCGCTCTGGAATCGGTTTTGCACCTGGACGGGTCCGTCGACCTGGTTCGCTCCGCTGGCCGGGGGCAATCGCAGGACGCGGATGGTGCCGTAGTCCTGCGGGTCGGACGAGATGGACATCCAGGCGGACAGGTATTGCCGTTGCAGACCGGTGAGCGCACTGGTCAGCTGGAACGTCGGCCTGCCTTCGCCCGCCGCGTTGGCGAGGACGTAGTACCCGGGCTGGTTGGCGACGTTCGAGCCGGCCGTGGTGGAGCTGCCGTCCTCGGTCGGGTCCTGCGGGACGCTCCAGAACGCCTGCTGCGCGTAGAACTCCTGCGGGCTGTCCACGTGGTAGCGGGCGAGCAGTTCGCGCTGGATTTTGAACAGGTCCTCGGGGTAGCGGAAGTGCGAACGCAGTTCCGGCGAAATCTCCGAGCTGGGCTTGACGATGCCCGGGAACACGTTCTCCCACGCCTTGAGGACGGGTTCGTTGTCGTCGATCGAATACAGCGTGACGGTGCCGTCGAACGCGTCGACGGTCGCCTTCACCGAGTTGCGGATGTAGTTGATCGTGTTGTTCGCCTGTTTGGTGACGCCGTTGAGCGAGTCGTTCGTCGCTTCGCCGAGCTGCGTCTGCTGGGCGTACGGGTAGTTGTCGAGCGTGGTGTAGCCGTCGACGATCCACTGGATGCGGCCGTTGACCACCGCGGGGTACGGGTCTCCGTCGAGGGTGAGCCACGGGGCGACCTTCGCGACGCGGTCGCGCGGTTCGCGGTTGTACATGATCTTCGAGCCATCGCCGATGGCGTCGGAGAAGAGGATCTTCGGCTCGCGGTATTCGGCGGCGAACATCAGCCGGTTGAACCAGTTGTCGAGCGAGACGCCGCCCTTGCCCTGGTAGAGGTAGCCGCGCTGGGCGTCGGTGTCGTATTCGCCGGGGGCCTTGCCCGGGGTGCCGCCGACGATCGCGTAGTCGGACTGGTTGGTGAGCTCGCCGTAGTAGATCCGCGGCTGGTCGACCCTGATCCCCGGCTGGCCGTTCACCGAGCCCGCCCCGGTGGGGTTGCTCGTGTCGCTCGTGGTGGCGATCGGGTAGCCGCCGTCGGAGTTCGAGTCCTTCACCGCACGGTCGATGGTGTTGGCGGGCGCGGCGACGAAACCGTTGCCGTGCGTGTAGACCATGTGCTTGTTGATCCAGTTGGTCTGGTTGCCGCTCAGCCCGTCGGTCTTCATTTCCTTGGCAGCCACGATGTAGTCCTGCGTGGTGCCGCCGATGGTGTAGCGGTCGATGTCCAGCTTGGACGGGAAGCCGTAGAAGTTCTCGCGGCCGACGCGCTGGGTGAAGGTGTCGCTGAGGATGTTCGGGTCGAGCAACCGGATGTTGGACACCGTGCCGGTGTCGGACTTCACCGCTTCCGCGGTGGTTTCGGTCTTGCCCGGGTACTGCTCGTACTTCACGTTGGTGAGGCCGTACGCCGAGCGCGTCGCGTCCATGTTGCGCTGGATCGACGTCGCTTCCTTTTCGTTGGCGTTCGGCTTGACCGAGAACTGGTCGAGAATCGCCGGCCAGGCGACGCCGACCAGCACGCTGGAGAGGATCAGCAGCACGAGCGAAATCGCCGGCAGCTGCAGATTCCGCAGGAACGCGCCCGCGAAGAACGCGATCGCGCAGATCACCGAAATGCACAGCAGGATCAGCTTCGCCGGGAGCACCGCGTTGAGGTCGGTGTAGGTGGCGCCGTTGAACAGCGGCATGTTCCGGTCGGACAGCAGCAGGTTGTACCGGTCGAAGAAGTACTCGACCGCCTTCAGCAGCACGAAAAGCCCGACGGTGATGGCGAGCTGCGCGCGCGTCGGGCCGGCCAGCTGCCCGCCGCGGCCGGCGAGCCGGATGCCGCCGAAGATGTAGTGCGCGATCAGCGCGCCGAAGAACGAAACGACAATGGTGACGAACAGCCAGCCGAGCAGCCAGTTCACGAACGGCAGGGTGAAGGCGTAGAAACCGAGGTCGATTTTGAACTCGGGGTCCGTCTGGCCGAACGAGGTGCCGTTGAGGAACAGCTGGATAGTCTGCCAGTCCCCGGTCGCCGACGCGCCGGAGATGACGCCGGTGAGCACCGGGATGCCGATGCCGAACAGCCGGATCCGGCTGACGATCACCGAGCGGTAGCGCGACAGCGGATCGTCGCGGCCGGACACCGGCACGAACACCGGGCGGGTCCGGTAGGCGATCAGCAGGCTGACCGCCAGCGCCCCGCCGACCAGCAGCCCTACCGCGAGGAAGAGCACGATCCGGGTGACCAGCTCGGTGGTGAACACCGAACGGGCCTGCAGTTCGCCGAACCACAGCCAGTCCACGTAGGTGTCAAGCAACCGGACGCCGGCCAGCAGGGCCAGCACGATCACCGCGGCGATGATGAGAAGGATCCGGCTGCGCCGGGACAGCTTCAGGCTCACCGGGGGCCGAGTCGCCACGGCAATGCTCCTGTCTTCGTGAACACGTTCGCCGGGGACAGCTGTGTCCCCGTGACCTCTAACTCTACGGACGGTGCCGTGAGTTCCCGGGACCACCCAAACCGGGCACGCGCGGCGCGTCGCGAGGACGCCTGACACGATGGTCGCCATGCCACCGAGTGAGCCGTCTGCCGCCCACCCTGTCGCCGGGCTGGCCCGGGAAGTCGAAGAGTTCGTCGCCGCCGCGGGCTGGAACCAGCCGCCGCAGTTGTTCGCGCTGGTGCCGACCGCCGCGCTGCTGGACGAACAGCCCGAACTGGCCGGTCAGCTCGACCGGGCGAACCCGCTGACGCCGGTGGCCCAGGAGGCGCTGCCGGACGGCGATCTCGCCGAATCGCTCGGCCGGATCGCGTGGCCTGAGATCGTCGTCGGGTGCGCGCTGGCGCAGGAGATCATCGTGCTGCCCCCGGACGTGGAGGCGGAACTCGAAGGAATCGCCGAGGCGGACGCCGAAAGCCTCCGCCGCGCCGCCGCGGACCACCCGCGGCGCACCGAAGCCCGGCTCGTGGCCGCCGTCCTGCGCGAAGGCGACTCGGCTTGCGTGATGCGGCTGCGCGGCGTCCAGCCGGGCGACGAGGACGAGACCGCGGTCGATGAGCTGGTGGAAAGCCCGGACCTCGCGCCGAATCTGGTCGAAGCGTTGAAGACGACCCTGCAGCCCTGATCCACCGGCTGCCTTTTCCGTTAAGTCCGTGAAGGGCCCCTTGAGGG
>NZ_JBSHAM010000061.1:0-54343 GCF_053611505.1 Amycolatopsis sp. NPDC054798
AAAAACCGCGGCGGGGGGGTGTTTCTAAAGGCATATTCCCGGAATTAAAACCCCCCCGCCGTCCGTCGTCACAATCAGCTTCGGGGTGCCCCCACTAAACCCGGAGCAATGCCGCCGCCAGGCGACGAGCCGAAACCCAAAGCCTCACCCCTCCCCAGGCCACCGCCAAGGCAACACCACCTGAGCCGCCCCCTGCCCCCGCCGAACCGGCTCAGCAGCAGCGACCCACCGCCCGTCCCGCAAATACTCCACCCCAGTAGCCGCCCCGATCTCCGCAGGCGAGGACGAAAACACCTGCCCCCTCCCCCTCAAATCCGCAGCCTCCGGCTGAGCCAAGAACCCCTCCTCAACATCAGCCTTGGCCCCATTCCGCTGAGAAGCCCGAGGCGCAGCAATCGCCTCCTCCAACGACAACCCCCGGTCCACCCGCCCCAGCACCACCTGCAGCACCGTCGTAATAATCGACGCACCCCCAGGCGACCCAGTAGCGAAGAACGGCTTCCCGCCCCGCAACACCACAGTAGGAGCCATAGACGACCGAGGCCGCTTCCCAGCCCCCGGCAGGTTAGGATCCGGCACCCCAGCCGTAACCGGCGCGAACGAGAAGTCCGTCAACTCGTTGTTGAGCAAAAACCCACGCCCAGGAACGACAATCCCGCTCCCACCCTCCTGCTCGATAGTCAGGGTGTAAGCAACAACATTCCCCCACCGATCCGCCACAGTCAGATGGGTAGTGTTCTCCCCCTCATACGGCGTAGGCGCCCCCACCGCACCAGCCCCACAAGGCTGAGGATGCCGAGGATCAGCAGGCGCGACCGGACTAACTCCCGCCCGATCCCGGGAAATCAAACAAGCCCGACTATCCGCGAACTCCTGACTAAGCAACTCCCTGGCCGGAACATCGATCACCGCCGGATCCCCGATCCACCGATTCCGATCAGCGAACGCATACCGCGAAGCCTCCAGGAAATACTGCAGATAATCTGCCTTGGAGGCCCCCCGAAGATCGTAGTTCTCCAGAATGTTCAACGCCTCGCCCACGGTGAGCCCGCCCGACGACGGCGCAGGCATCCCGTAAACGTCCAGCCCCCGGTACTTCGTATGCGTAGGCTCCCGCTCAATCGCCTGGTACGCAGCGAGATCCGCGGCGGAAAGCTTCCCCGGCCGCACCTTCAACGAAGAAGCCGGATCAACCGGCGGCCGCTGCACCGTCCGGGCGATATCCGCCCCTATCTCCCCGCGATACACCACATCCGTACCCCGCCGAGCCAACTGCCCATACGTAGCAGCCAGATCAGGATTCCGGAACACCGTCCCCGGCACCGGAGGCTGTCCCCCAGGCAAATACAGCGAACGGGTGGACGGGAACGCCGCGAACCGGTCGGCGTTGTGCGCGACCTGGTCATGGAAGGTCTGATCGACCACGAACCCCTTGCGCGCCAACCTCTCCGCCGGAGCGATCGACTGCGCGAGCGACCGCGTGCCCCACTTGCGCAGCGCGTCGAGCCAGGTCGCCGGAGTGCCGGGCACGCCGACGCTCAGCCCGCTGGTGACCGCGTCCGCGAACGGCAGCGGTTTGCCGTTCTCCACGAACAGGTTTTCGTCCGCGGTCTTGGGCGCGGTTTCGCGGCCGTCGAGCGTGTGCACCTTGCCGGTTTTCGCGTCGTAGTACACGAAGAACCCGCCCCCGCCGATGCCGGCCGAGAACGGGTCCGTGACGCCGAGCGCGGCCGCGACAGCGACCGCCGCGTCGACAGCGTTGCCGCCGCCGCGCAACACCTGTGTGCCGATGGCCGTGGCGTCGGCGTCGATGCTCGACACCGCGCCCAGATAGCCGGTCGCGACAGGCGATTTAGGAGCAGGAACGGCGGCCGAGGCGCTGACCGCCCCGGCTGTGGACACCAGGGCGGCCGCCGAGAGCACCGCGAGGATTCTCTTTCCGGTCGTGGGCATGCGGGCGAGTCTGCCCCGCGCCGCAACCGGTGTCCACACTCATTTCGCGGCCGCCATCGCCACCGCGGTCAGGGTCGCCAGCCCGCCGACGCCGGCCACCCCGACGACCAGTCCGGAAATCGCCGCGACCGACGCGGCCAGCCGCACCGCCAGCCCGGCGATCCAGCGCAGCACCCGGATCACCGCGATCAGCGCCACCAGCGCGACCACGAGCACCCCGGCCGGAACACCCTGGCCGCCGCTCTGGGCGGCGGCCAGCACAGTGTTCACGACAGCACCTGTATCCGCGGTTCGCGCAGGTTCTCCCGCCCGAATTCGCGCATGTTCTCGTACGCCCGCCTGCGCATTTCCTCGCGGGCCCGCACACGCCGGCGTTCCGAGCCCAGCTGCCACACCCAGCGCCAGCCGATCGCGGTCGCGACGACGGAACCGGCGAGGATCACCAGGAAGGCCTGTCCGACGAGACCGTGGAGCGATTCGAGGCTCAGCAACACCAGCAGCGCCCACACCTGAGCGACGGTGAACGGGATGACCAGAGCTGCCGCGTACACCCCCCGACGCCAGCGGACCGGCTGAGGAGCGGGAAGAAACGGTTCCATGACTGCCTCCCTCGGTGGTGTGTTTCCAGAAAACCCCGGCCGTGCCGGGAAATCTGTGTCAGCTGACACGTTCAGCGGGCGAGCCGCCGCAATTCGGCGAGCCGGTGGATGGTCACCTGGCCGCGCGCGGTGCTGATCACCCCCTGGCGGCGGAGTTCCCGCGTCACGCGGGCCCACGATTCGCGCGAAATCGCCGCTGTCATCGCGAGTTCCGCTTGCGTGCCGGGCACCGCGACTTCGATGTCCTCGCCGCGCCGCACGCCGTGCTGCACCGCCAGCTGCATCAGCTGCGCGGCCACGCGCCGGGCGGGGGTCCCGCCGCCGAGATCGAGCCATTGCCGTCCGACGTCGCGCATCCGGTCGGCCAGGACTTGCAGCAGTGCCCAGGAAATCGCCGCTTCACGCCGGCACAGCGCGACGAACCGCGGGGCGGGCACGACCAGGACGTCCAGTTCGTCGAGTGCTTGCACTGTCGCCGACCTCCGTCCGCCGTCGATCACGGCCAGTTCGCCGAGCACGTCGCCCGCGCCGCGGACGCCGATCACGACCTCGCGCCCGTCCGGCGTCGCTTTGGTGATCCGGACGTGCCCGGTCAAGAGGAGAATCACGACCGCGGCCTGCTCGCCTTCGCGGCAGAGGACGTCCCCGCGCCGGTAGGCCTTGCGGACGGACAGCTCTTCGAGCTTCGAGCGGTCCGCCGCGCCCAGCGCCGGCCAGAACCCGATCGCCTCCACCGCGGTCCCCCCTCCTCGTCGTCGGCCGGACCGGTCAGGCGATCAGTCCCGCTCCCGGCCGGACGGCGTCGGTGGTGCGGACCCAGCCGCGGGTTCGCTGCCCGCCGACGCGGACGTGGAAGGCGTGGGCGAAGGAGCTGCGGTCGATCCCGGCGTAGCCGTGCCGGACGACCGAGCGGTGGATCGCGTTCGAGACGACGAGCGCGAGCGGACCCGACGAGCTGCGCAGCCTGCGTCTCAGGTCAGGCGCGTCCAGAAGCCGGCAGGCGATGTCGATGTCCTCGCCGTAGGGGCCGTGCGCGTCGTAGTGCACCTCTCCGGCGTGCACCGAAACGCGCAGCCGGAAGGCCAGTCCGGGGTCCTGGTCGCCGTGCCGGGCGAGCAGTTCGGTCAGCGCGGGCACCACGCGGGCGAGCAGGATCGTCTTCGGCACCTCGTCGACCGGCCGGATCAGGCACAGCGCGCCGTCTCCCCGGTCGATGAACGGGTCCCGGAACTGCTCGGTGATGCCCCCGGCCCGGAACGCCTCGTCGAGCAGCTCGAACAGGACCGACCGAAGCCCCGCCCGAGCCGGGTTCGTGCGGGTGGTCGACCCTTCGATGTCGACCACCACGATGGCTCGGTGTACTGGTGCCTGTACTGCTGAGGTGTCCATGACCGCCCCCCTATTTCAGGAAGCTACTGAAATCTAGTAGACTTTCACAGCAGCTACTATAAGGGTGGGCCCGGACTGAAACAATGGTGTCGCGCACACGACATCTTCGGTTCAGGTGCGGGTCTAGTCCGAGATTGGCAACCCCTGAAGGTCCGCCGACACTCCACCCCGGCCCGTCCGGCCACCCCGGCGTCCCGGGTGTAGAATCCCCGCCATTCACGCCTGACTGAACTTCACTGAAGGGTCTGAAGTCGTGTCTCAGCCCAACCCCGCGCTCGCCGCTCGACTGCGCACCCTGCGCAAGGAGAGCTGGTCCGACGTGGTGCTCACCCAGAAGCAGCTCGCCGAGGCCTTCGGCGTGAGCACCGGGCTGCTGTCGTCGTGGGAGAACGTGGCGAAGCCGGTGACGCCTCCCCCGCCGCGGCTCGAGGCGTACGCGACTTTCTTCGCCACGCGCCGTTCGGTGCAGGGCCGCAAACTCCACCTGCTGGACATCGAAGAGCTGAACGACGACGAGCACACCGTGCGCAAGGAGCTGCTCGCCGAGCTTCAGGCGCTGCGCGGCGACCTCGAGGACCCGCCCGCACAGCCGGTCTTCGCCCCCTCAAGCCTGTGGCACTTCCCGCCGAACCAAGACATCGTGATCGTCTGCGCGCAGCTGCCGGAGAAGTACCGCATCGCCTACACCGACCCGGCCAGCCCGGACTTCGTGAACCTCTACACCTACGCCGACCCGGACGCGCTGCTCGAGCTCTACGGCCACATCCGCGCGTGCAACCCGGCCAGCGACGTCACCTTCCGCACCACCGACCAGAACACGACGCTGTCGGCCGACGAGTACACCGCGCACCTGGTGCTGCTCGGCGGCGTCGACTGGAACCCGCAGACCCGCGCGCTGCTCGACCGGGTCGACGTGCCGGTCCGCCAGATCAGCCGCAAGGGCGACGAGGCTGAGCTGGACAGCGGGTTCGAGGTGACCTGCGCGGACGGGACCACCCGGATGTTCAGCGCCAAACTGCGCGACGGCACTCTGATCGAAGACGTCGCGCACTTCTACCACGGCGTCAGCCCGCTCAACCGCAAGCGCACTGTGACCGTGTGCAACGGGATGTACAGCCGCGGCACCCTCGGGGCTGTACGAGCACTGACCGACCGCCGCTTCCGCGACCGCAACCAGGCCTACCTCGACCGGCGCTTCGCGGGCGCGGATTCCTTCAGCATCATCAGCCGGGTCCCGGTCTTCGACAACCAGGGGCTCACCCCAGACTGGACCCTGCAAGAGAACCGGCTGCACGAGTGGCCAGAATCGAGCCTCACATGACCGCGACCGTCGCAGCGCCTGCGCAGCACACGACGCACCAGCGGCTGCTGCACCACTTCGACGACCAGGACGCGCCGCAGGCTCAGTTCGACGCGATCGTCGTGCCCAACGGCCGCCCCGCCGCCTACCTCAAGGACGCCTTCCGCGCCGCCCGCGAAGCCGACGCCACGCTCCTGCTGCTGTGCAGCAAGAAAGCCCGGGCGACGGACGCGGTGCTCGCCGCGAAGCGCGCCGGGGTGCGGGTGCGCGCGATCGACACCGACGAGGCCGCGGGTCTCGACGCCGTGCCGTCCTTCGCGACGAGCAGGCTGTTGCGGGCGAAGCGCTTGCTGCGCCGGACCGACACGAGCTTCAAGCGCAATCTCGGCGTGCTGATCGCCGAACTGGCGGGCTGGCAGCGCATCCTGTTCCTCGACGACGACATCCGCCTGTTCCGCAGCAAAGACGTCCCGCTTCCGCGAGACAGCAACCTGCGCGCCGCCGCGGGCCTGCTCGACGAGTACGCGGCGGTCGGCCTCGCCAACACCGGCATGCGGGACAACTCCGTGGTCTGCCACGCCTATCACGAGTCCGGCGGACAGCAGGACACGTTCGTCGGCGGCGGCGCGCTGGCCGTCGGGCGCGACGCGTTCTCCTCGTTTTTCCCGGACATCTACAACGAGGACTGGTTCTTTCTCCTCAGCGGAACCGGGCTGCGCGCCACCGCGGTCACCAGCGTCGCGTTCCAGCACGACTACGACCCCTATCGCGACGACGTGCGCGCCCGCTCGGAGGAACTGGGCGACACACTCGCCGAAGGCCTCTACTGCCTGCTGGACAACGGTCTCGGCATCGCCGACGCGACCACCGCGCACTGGGCGGACTTCCTGGAAAGCCGGCGGGCGTTCATCCGGACCACGCTGCGGCAGGTCCAGGACGCGCCGCACCTGACCGGCGCGCACGAGGCCCGGATGATCGCGGCGCTGAAGGCCGCGCTCGGCCGCAGCCTGCTGATCGATCCGGACCTGTGTGTCCGGTATTTGCGCGCTTGGCAGCGGGACCGGGACACGTGGCAGACGCATCTGCTGTCGCTGCGGGAGCGGCACGCTTCGACGGGCGATCCGGACAGCGCGTTCGACACGCTGAAGCTCTCGGAGATCGTGCACAAGTCCTGAGGATTCACCGCTCGCCGCACGTGCGGCCGGCCAGCGGCGCGGGACGGTCGTCCGGCAGCCCCTTCACCAGGACGTGGCAACGTTCGGCTTCGGTCACCGTGCGCCCGTCCGGCGAAACGCGCTCCGCGTAGCAAACGACCGTGCCGTGGCCCCAGTCCTGGTAACCGAGGCGGCGGTACAGCCGGGCGGCGCGGGTGTTGTCCGTGCGGACCGCTAGCGCGCCGAGTGCGTGGCCGTGGCCGACCAGATAGTCCTCGGCCGCGTGCACGAGAGCCGCGCCGATGCCGCGATTGCGCGCGTGCGGGGCGACTTCCAGGTGGTTCAGCAGCGGAACGCCCGGCAGGTGGCCGCGGATCGGCGGTTCCTCGGCGTCTTCGAGCCACAGGTACACCGCGCCGACCGGCCGCGCGGAGCACCACGCGGTGAACAGGACGCCGAGGCCCTTCGCCTGCCGGGTGAACCGGTCCTCGAAGAACCCCCGGTCGCCGAGGACCTCCGCCAGCGCCGCGAGGTCCGCCTGCTCAGCCGGCCGGATCGAGACGTCGCCCATCAACGCCGACTCCTGTCCGCAGGACCGGGCACGGGGCACGCGAACGGGAGGCCGGTCCGGAGCCGGTCCGGGCCGCGGTCCTGATCATGGCCGCCCGGCCTCAAGAGTAAGTGTGCGCTGGGTAGGCGCGAAGACGGCAGATGCCGCATCCCCGTCCCGCGAACGGAGCAACCGGCTGCCCTGCGCGACCGCGCCCCGCCCACGGCTTCCACGTCCCCAATACACCCCGGGACGAACCGGTTCAAACGGAAACCGCGCAGCAGCACGGAAAACCGCTTCGGGGCCGGGATGCGATGCGGGAATGAGCGGTCGGCCAGAGCTGGTTCAGCGGATCCAGTCGCACTCGCCGGTTCGAACGACGGTCCGCGCCTGCGTCTCGCGCTTGTCGGAGTCCGCGTGCAACTGCGGGCCGAAGCCAGTTGAACGAGTCCGTGCCGCTACCGGCGACCGCCCCAACAGGAAATCCGGCGGGACCCGCGACGGGTCGACCGCACGCCGAACGTCCCCACGCTACCGTGTTCCGCGCCGGAACCGGTCCCCGCACGACCGCCTAAATCAGGTCCAGCGGATCCAGCTGCACCCGCACCGGCTCGACCGCTTTCCGCGCGTCCCGGCGGGCTACCGCGTCCCGCACCACGGCCGCCAGCGCGCGACCGTCCCGGCGGGCCACGCGCACCAGCGCCCGCTCCCGTTCCGCGTTGCCCTCGTCGTCGTAATCGCCCAGCGGCACGGGACCAAGCACCTCGCCGGTGTCCGGCAGCGGGAGGTCGTCCAGCACGCTCGCCACCGCGGCCGGGCTCCCCTCGACGCTCGCCATCCGCATCGCGGGCGGGAAACCCAGCTCCCGGCGTTGCTCCAGTTCCTGGCCGGCATGCCAGCCCGGATCCCAGCGCACCAGTGCCTGCACCACCGCCAGCCCGGCTTCCGCGCCGACGACCACCCGGCCCCCGCTCGCCGCCGGGCGGACCAGCGCCCCGGCGGCCATCCAGCGGCGGAGAGTTTCCTCCGCGGCACGCAGATCCTGGCGGCCGAGCAACGCCCAGCCGTCCAGCAGCAGCGCCGCGCCGTAACCGCCCTCGGCGACCGGCTCCGCGCCTGGCGTGCAGACCACCAGAGCCGGGCGGCCGGGGACGGTCGCCAGGACTTCAGCGGCGCCCGAGGTCCGGACCGGCACGCCGGGAAATGCCCTCCCGAGTTCTTCCGCGGTGCGTTTCGCACCGACCACGACCGCCCGCAACCGGACGGAACCGCATGCGGGGCAACGGAAACCGGTTTCCGGGACCCCGCACCACCGGCAGGCGGGCGGACGCGGGGCTCCGTCCACCGAACCGCCGGGCAACGCGAGCGGACCGGCGCAGCGGCGGCAGTGGGCGGGCGTCCGGCATTGGCCGCAGGACAATCCGGGAACGTAACCGCGGCGCGGGACTTGGACCAAAGCAGGCAATCCGGCGGCGAAAGCCTGGCGCGCCGCCTCGAACGCCACCGCGGGCAGGCGGGCGACGCGAGCGGCTTCGTCGCGCGCCACGTCGAAGTCCTCGCCGACCGGGGTCACGCGCGGGGCGGCGGCGCGGAGTTCGGCGCGATCGGCCTGGATCTGTTGCGCCCAGCCGGATTCCACCAGCAGCTGGGCCTCGGCGGTCCGGGCGAACCCGCCGAGCAGGAACGCCGATTTCGTGGCGTGCGCCCGATCCATCAGCACATCCCGTACGTGCGGGTACGGGGCGTGCGGATCGAGATGCAGATCGTCGCCGTCGTCCCAGACGACGAAGAGCCCGGGATCGGCGACCGGGGCGAACATCGCCGCGCGAGTGCCGACGACCACGCGGACCGCGCCGCGCAGCACCGAAAGCCAGCGACGGTACCGCTCGGCCGGTCCCAAACCGGCGATCAGCGCCGCGACGCCCTTCTCCCCCACCAGTTCGATGCACGCCTCGTGCACCCGGGCGAGGTCGCGGTGGTCCGGCACCACCAGGACCGCACCCCGGCCCTGGGACGCCGCGGTGGCGGCTGCTTCGGCGAGACGACGTGGCCAGTCCTCGCCGGGAAGTGCTTGCCAGACCGCGTTCGCCAGGCGGCCTTCCGCTATCGCTTCCAGGAACGCTTCCCCGCGTTGGTAGCGGGACCACGCGGAGACGTCGGGTGCTTCCGGCGCTGGAGCGGGTTCCGCGGGAGGTTCGCCTTCGACTTTCGCGTGCCGGGGCGGCAGGGCCAGGCGCAGGACGTCGGAGAGAGTTCCGGCGTAGCGGTCGGCTACGGAGCGGCAGACGGCGTGCAAAGCGGGCGGAAGAACGGGTTCGCTTGAGGTGACCCGTTCCAGGTATGCGAGTTTTCGCTCGTACTCCGTCGTGTCGGTGCGTTCGATGAGGTAGCCGTCGACCAGTTGCCCGGCGAAGCGCACTCGGACCCGGCAGCCGGGAACCGCGGTTTCGTGCAGTTTTTCCGGGACCTGGTAGTCGAAGGTGCGGTCCAGGTGGGCGAGGGGGATGTCGACGGCGATCTTCGCGACGGGGAGTTCGGGGGCGGGGGTTTGCTGGCCTTTGCGGGAGGGTTTGCGGGACGGCGTTTTTCCGGCTGGGGGCTTCTTCGCCGGGGCGGCCTTCGGCTCCGGGGCGGAGCGCGGAGGCTCCGGCAGGTCCCACAGGGGGGTGGGTTCGGAGCTGTTCACGAGAAGATCTCTACCAGACGGGTCCGACGCTTCCGGCGGCGAGCGGGAGGAGCGGCTCGCTGGCAGGTCGGCCTGAAAGCCGTGAAGGGCCCCTTGAGGGAATCAGATTCCCTCAAGGGGCCCTTCACGGACCAAGCGAAGCGGATCAGGCGCCTGCGAGGGAGCGCAGGGCGTCTGCGCGGGCGGTGCTTTCCCACGGCAGGTTCAGGTCTGGGCGGCCGAAGTGGCCGTAGGCCGCGGTCGGGGCGTAGATCGGGCGCAGCAGGTCCAGGTCGCGGATGATCGCGGCGGGGCGGAGGTCGAAGACCTCGCTGATGGCGGCCTGGATCTTGCTCGGGTCGACGGTTTCGGTGCCGAACGTCTCGACGAACAGGCCCACCGGGGCGGCCTTGCCGATCGCGTACGCCACCTGCACCTCGACCCGTCCGGCCAAGCCTGCGGCGACCACGTTCTTGGCCACCCAGCGCATCGCGTACGCGGCCGAGCGGTCCACCTTGGACGGGTCCTTGCCGGAGAACGCGCCGCCGCCGTGGCGGGCCATGCCGCCGTAGGTGTCGACGATGATCTTGCGGCCGGTGAGCCCGGCGTCGCCCATCGGGCCGCCGATCACGAAGCGGCCGGTGGGGTTGACCAGCAGACGGGTGCTGTCGGTGTCGAGGCTCAGCTCGGCCAGCTCCGGCTCAACGACGTGCTTTTTCACGTCGACCCCGAGCATCTGCTCCAGGTCGATCCCGTCCGCGTGCTGGGTGGAAACCACGACGGTGTCGAGCCGCACCGGCTGCTCGCCGGCGTACTCGATGGTGACCTGGGTCTTGCCGTCCGGGCGCAGGTACGGGAGCACGCCGTCCTTGCGGACCGCGGTCAGCCGGCGCGACAGCCGGTGCGCGAGTGCGATCGGCAGCGGCATCAGCTCGGGCGTGTCCGAGCAGGCGTAGCCGAACATCAGGCCCTGGTCGCCGGCGCCCTGGCGGTTGATCTCGTCCTCGATCGAAGACCCGGTTTCGACCCGTGCCTCATACGCGGTGTCGACGCCCTGGGCGATGTCCGGTGACTGCGACCCGATCGCGACGTTCACGCCGCAGGAGTTGCCGTCGAAGCCCTTGGCCGACGAGTCGTAGCCGATCCGCAGGATGACGTCCCGCACGATGGTGGGGATGTCCGCGTACGCCTCGGTCGTCACCTCGCCCGCGACGTGCACCTGGCCCGTCGTGATCAGGGTCTCGACGGCGACCCGGCTCCGCGGGTCCTTGGTCAGCAGGCCGTCGAGGATCGAGTCGCTGATGGCGTCACAGATCTTGTCGGGGTGGCCCTCAGTCACGGATTCCGACGTGAACAGCCTTTTCGTGGACGCAGACACGACCTCGTCACTTCCCTCGGTCTAGCTTCGGCGCCCCACCGGATTTCAGGCGCTCCTGGCACGACCCACCCTACCCAGCGGGCCTGTAGCTAGAGTCGACGTTCAATCAACGCTGTTACGGCATCCCACAATGTGGCCGCCAGCCGGGCTTTAGCGCCCTGCGAGATGACCTGCTCAGTGCCGTCGGCGGCGAGCAGCCAGCCCGAGTTGTCCTCGGTGCCGAACGCTTTGCCGTCGCCGACCGCGTTGACCACGAGCAGATCCGCGCCCTTGCGGCGCAGCTTGGCGCGGGCGTGGTCGAGCACGCTGCCGTTCTCGTCTCCGGTTTCCGCGGCGAAACCCACCACGATCTGCCCGGAACGCCGTTCCTGGACGAGTTCGGCGAGGATGTCGGCGTTGCGGTCCAGCGTGATGACCGGGTCCGGGCTGTCGTCGGACTTCTTGATCTTGTGGTCGGCCAGCGTGGCGGGCCGGAAATCCGCGACCGCGGCGGCCATCACGACGACATCCGCATCGGCAGCGGCGGCGTGCACCGCTTTCCGCATTTCCTCCGCGGTTGACACGCGTTGCAGCGTCGCGCCCGCCGGGGACGGCAGTGCGTCGGTGTGCCCGGCGACCAGCGTGACCTCGGCACCGCGCTGAGCGGCGACCCGGGCGAGCGCGAAGCCCTGTTTGCCGGACGAGCGGTTGCCCAGGTAGCGGACCGGGTCGAGCGGTTCGCGAGTGCCGCCAGCGGAGATCACCACGCGCAGGCCTTCGAGGTCTCGCGGCAGCGCCTTCGGCTCGGCGAGCAGCAGCCGGGCCAGGTCGACGATCTCGGCCGGGTCGGCGAGCCGTCCCTTGCCGGTGTCGACACCCGTGAGCCTGCCCGCGGCGGGTTCGGTGACGACCACGCCGCGCGAGCGCAGCAGCGCCACGTTGTCGCGGGTGGCCGGGTGCTCCCACATCTCCGTGTGCATCGCCGGGAAGAAGGCGACCGGGCACCGGGCGGTGAGCAGGGTGTTCGTCAGAAGGTCGTCGGCGAGCCCGTGCGCGGCCTTGGCCAGCAGGTTCGCGGTCGCCGGGACGACCAGCACGAGGTCGGCCTCTTTGCCGACCCGCACGTGCTGCACCTCGGGCACCTCGGTGAAGACCCCGGTGTGCACCGGGTTCCCGGACAGCGCCTCGAAGGTCGCCGCGCCGACGAAGTTCAGCGCGGCCTCGGTGGGCACGACGCGCACGTCGTGCCCGGATTCGGTGAGGCCCCGCAGGACCTCGCACGCCTTGTAGGCGGCGATGCCGCCGCCCACGCCCAGGACGACCCTGGGCTTGGCGTCATTCACCCTCGGTGTGCTCGAGCAGCCCGCCGTGGATCTCGCGCAGCGCGATCGACAGCGGCTTCTCGCGGGGGCCGGGCTCGACCAGCGGTCCCACGTACTCCAGCAGGCCCTCGCCCAGCTGCGCGTAGTAGTCGTTGATCTGCCGGGCCCGCTTGGCCGAGTAGATCACCAGCGCGTACTTCGAGGACACCTTTTCGAGCAGGTCGTCGATCGGCGGGTTGGTGATGCCTTCGAGCTCTTCCAGCGTCGCCTGTTGCACAGTCACTCGTGCTGCTCCGTATCGTCACATCGATCGGCGGCAGAATCGCCACCGCCGGTAATCAAGTCTAGCAACCGCCGCGCGGCGACCTCGACGTCGGCGTTCACGACCCGTTCGTCGAACTCCCCGGCGGCGGCCAGTTCGCGTTCCGCCTCGGCCAGCCGGGCGGCCACCGCGGCCTCGGTCTCGGTGCCGCGGCCGGTGAGCCTGCCGACGAGTTCCTCCCACGAGGGCGGCATCAGCATGACCAGCCGGGCTTCCGGCATCGCGGCGCGGACCTGCCGGGCGCCCTGCAGTTCGATCTCCAGCACCGCCGGACGGCCGTCCGCCAGCGCCTTCTCCACCGGCTCGCGCGGCGTCCCGTACCGGTTGCCCGCGAACTCGGCCCACTCCAGCAGCCGGTTCCCGGCCACCATCCGGTCGAATTCGGCGGAATCCACGAAGTGGTAATGGTTTCCGTCGACCTCGCCCGGCCGCGGCGCCCGCGTCGTCACCGAAACGCTGAAGTACAGGTTCGGCTCGAGCCGGCGCAGCTGTCCCACCACACTCGACTTCCCGACGCCGGAAGGGCCGGAGACGACCGTGAGCCGGGGGCGGGAGATGTCCCCCGCCACCGGCTCACTGCCGCGGTCGGCGCCCCGGGTCACCGGGTAGTCCTGACCGACGCCGCTCACTCGCCGCTGAACTCGGCCAGCAGCGCCTTGCGCTGCCGGTCGCCGAGCCCGCGGAGCCTGCGGCTGGGGGCGATCTCCAGTCGTTCCATCGTCTGCTGGGCACGGACCTTGCCGACGCCGGGGAGCGCCTCGAGCAAGGCCGAAACCTTCATCTTGCCGAGGACTTCGTTCTCCTCGGCCTGCTTCAGCACGTCGACCAGAGTGGTACCGCCCCGCTTCAGCCGCTCCTTCAGCTCAGCACGGATGCGGCGGGCGGCGGCGGCCTTCTCCAGCGCCGCAGCACGCTGTTCCTCTGTCAGCTGGGGAAGTGCCACGTTTTCCTCCGGTAGTTCTCACATCTGGGTGGGTGACGCGACGGTACCCACCCCTGAGCAGGGGCCACAATGCGGGGGTGGCTGGTGGAGCGCGATTCCGGGGCCTGCTATTGGTCTTTTTCCCGCAGTCCCGCCAACCGGCCGTTCACCTCTTGGGCCGCACGGCGTAACGCGTCCGTGTCCGGGCCGTGGCGCAGCAGGTCTCGCGAAGACGCCGGGAGCAGGCCCGGCAGCCCTTCGCCGAAGACTGCCCGCAAATCCGCCTCAGTTGCCCCCTGCGCCCCGAAACCGGGCGCGAGCACCGGTCCGTTGAGCCGGCTCAGGTCGACTTCCCCAGGAGCCACAGTGGCCCCTACGACCACGCCGACGTCGCCGTAGGGCTCAGCACCTGCGTTGTGGTCCGCAGCAGCGTCTACGACGCTCTGAGCGACCGTACGGCCGTCTTCGAGCCGCGCGCGCTGCAACGCGTTCGCTTCCGGGTTCGACGTGCGCGCGAGCACGAACAAGCCGTTGCCCGCTTCGCGCGCTGTCGCGACAGCAGCGTCGAGAGCACCGAAGCCGAGGTACGGCGACACCGTGGCCGCGTCGGCGGTGAAAGCCGCCTTCTCGGCCACGTACGCCGCCGTATAGGCCGCCATGGTGGAGCCGATGTCACCGCGCTTGACGTCCAGCAGGACGAGCGCTCCGGCGTCGTGCGCGACGTCTACGACGCGTTCGAGCACCGCCACTCCGGCGGGCCCGAACGCCTCGAAGAACGCCGACTGCGGCTTCACGATCGCCGCCACCTCGCCCAGCGCCTCGGCG
The DNA here is from genome assembly GCF_053611505.1 of Amycolatopsis sp. NPDC054798. Taxonomy (NCBI): domain Bacteria; kingdom Bacillati; phylum Actinomycetota; class Actinomycetes; order Pseudonocardiales; family Pseudonocardiaceae; genus Amycolatopsis; species Amycolatopsis sp. NPDC054798. The sequence continues at coordinate 14,359 of NZ_JBSHAM010000061.1, forward strand.
GCGCTGAGCGCGAACCGTTCGAGCCCGCTCGCGTCGAGCGGCAAGCCCCACGCCTCGATCAGGCCCGGATGCGGGTCGATCCCGGCGCACAGCGGCCCTCGCGCGGCCACTGCTTCGGCCAGCCGGGCACCGAACCGCGCGGTCACGACGTCGCCTTCAGCGCCGCCTGGAGGTCCTGCAGGCTGCGCACGCCGATGTCGCCCCGGATAAGCGCTTCGATGCCGTGCACGGCCGCCGCGGCGCCCTGCACGGTGGTGATGCACGGAATATCGCGCGAAACCGCTGCGGTGCGGATTTCGTAACCGTCCACACGCGGACCGCTGTTTCCGTACGGCGTGTTGATGACCATGTTGACGTCCCCGGCGAGGATCACGTCCACGATGTTCGGCTCGCCGGTGCCCGGGTCCGGCTCGGAGTGCTTGCGCACCACCGAACAGGCAACCCCGTTGCGCCGCAACACTTCCGCGGTGCCGGTGGTGGCCAGGATCTCGAAGCCGAGGTCGGCCAGCCGCTTCACCGGGAAGACGAGCGAACGCTTGTCGCGGTTGGCGACGGAGACGAAAACCCGGCCCGAGGTGGGAAGGGATCCGTAGGCGCCGCTCTGGGATTTCGCAAACGCTTTCCCGAAAGAGGTGTCGACGCCCATGACCTCACCGGTGGATTTCATTTCCGGCCCGAGCAGCGAGTCGACGCCGTGTCCCTCGGGGGTGCGGAACCGGTGGAACGGGAGGACCGCTTCCTTGACCGCGACCGGGGAGTCCGCGGGCATCCGGCCGCCGTCGCCCTCGGCGGGCAGGACGCCGGAGGCGCGCAGGTCCTTGATCGTGGAGCCGGTCATCACCAGCGCCGCGGCCTTCGCGAGCGGGACCGCGGTGGCCTTGGACACGAACGGGACTGTGCGGGAGGCGCGCGGGTTGGCTTCCAGGACGTAGAGCACGTCGTCCTTGAGCGCGTACTGCACGTTCAGCAGGCCGCGGACGCCGACGCCGCGGGCGATCGCCTCGGTGGAGCGGCGGACGGCGTCGAGGTCCTGCGCGCCGAGGGTGATCGGCGGCAGGGCGCAGGACGAGTCGCCGGAGTGGATGCCGGCCTCCTCGATGTGCTCCATGACGCCGCCGAGGTAGAGGTCCTCGCCGTCGAACAGGGCGTCGACGTCGATCTCGATCGCGTCGTCGAGGAACCGGTCCACCAGCACCGGGTGCTCGGGGGTGACCTCGGTCGCGCGGCGGATGTAGCCGGCGAGGGACTCCTCGTCGTAGACGATCTCCATGCCGCGCCCGCCCAGCACGTAGGACGGACGGACCAGGACGGGATAGCCGATCTCGTCGGCGATCCGCTTCGCGCCCTCGAACGAGGTCGCCGTCCCGTACTTCGGCGCGGGCAGCCCGGCCGCGGTCAGGACCTCGCCGAACGCGCCGCGGTCCTCGGCAAGGTCGATCGCCTCCGGCGGCGTCCCGACCACCGGCACCCCGGCGTCCGCCAGCCGCTGCGCGAGCCCGAGCGGGGTCTGCCCGCCCAGCTGCACGATCACCCCGGCGACGGTGCCGGACTGCTGCTCGGCGTGCACGACCTCCAGCACGTCCTCGAACGACAACGGCTCGAAGTACAGCCGGTCGCTCGTGTCGTAGTCGGTGGACACGGTTTCCGGGTTGCAGTTGACCATCACGGCCTCGAACCCGGCCTCGCGCAACGCGATCGCCGCGTGCACGCAGGAGTAGTCGAACTCGATGCCCTGCCCGATCCGGTTCGGCCCCGACCCGAGGATCAGCACCTTCGGCTTGTCGCTCTGGACCGCGACCTCCGAGGTCGCGGCGGGGTCGGTCTCGTAAGCCGAATAGTGGTACGGGGTCTTCGCCGCGAATTCCGCCGCGCAGGTGTCGACCGTCTTGAACACCGGCCGCACGCCCAGCCGGTGGCGCAGCGCGCGCACGCCGTCCTCGCCCGCGAGTTCCGGGCGCAGCGCGGCGATCTGCCGGTCCGACAGACCGGTGCGCTTGGCCCGCCGCAGCAGGTCGCCGTCCAGCACCGGTGCGTCGCGGACCTCCGCGCCGACCTCGCCGATCAGCGCGATCTGGTCGATGAACCACGGGTCGATGCCGGAGGCCTCGTGCACCTGCTCCACGGTCGCGCCGAGGCGCAGCGCGCGCTCGACCTCGTAGAGACGTCCCTCGTGCGGGGTGCGCAGTTCGTCCAAAGTGGACTCCAGCGTGACGCCCTCGGGGTCGGGCTGGGTCCAGAACCCGGTCGCCTTCGTCTCGATCGACCGCATCGCCTTGCCGAGCGCTTCGGGGAAGCTGCGGCCGAACGACATCGCCTCGCCGACCGACTTCATCGTCGTGGTCAGCGTCGGGTCCGCACCCGGGAACTTCTCGAACGCGAACCGCGGCACCTTGACCACCACGTAGTCCAGCGCGGGCTCGAACGACGCCGGGGTCTCGCCGGTGATGTCGTTGCGGATCTCGTCGAGGGTGTAGCCGATCGCCAGCTTCGCCGCGATCTTCGCGATCGGGAAACCGGTCGCCTTCGACGCCAGCGCACTGCTTCGCGACACGCGCGGGTTCATCTCGATCACGACCATCCGGCCGTCGGCCGGGTTGAACGCGAACTGGATGTTGCAGCCGCCGGTGTCCACGCCGACCTCGCGCAGCACGGCGATCCCGACGTCGCGCATCACCTGGTACTCGCGGTCGGTCAGCGTCATCGTCGGCGCGACGGTGACCGAGTCGCCGGTGTGCACGCCCATCGCGTCCACGTTCTCGATCGAGCACACGACCACCACGTTGTCGTGCTTGTCGCGCATCAGCTCGAGTTCGTACTCCTTCCAGCCGAGCACGCTCTCCTCGATCAGCACCTCCGTCACCGGGGACTCCGTCAACCCGGTCGACGCCAGCCGCTCCAGGTCCTCGGGAGTGTGCGCCATGCCCGAGCCAAGGCCGCCCATGGTGAACGAGGGCCGGATCACGACCGGCAGGCCGAGTTCCGCGACCGTCGCGCGGACCTCGTCCATGTCGTGGCACACCCGGCTGCGCGGAACGTCCGCGCCGACCGTGCGCACGATGTCCTTGAACTTCTGCCGGTCCTCGCCGCGCTGGATCGCGTCGATGTCCGCGCCGATCAGCTCCACGCCGTACTTCTCCAGCACGCCGCGCTCGTGCAGCGCCACCGCGCAGTTCAGCGCCGTCTGCCCGCCCAGCGTGGCCAGCAGCGCGTCAGGGCGCTCCGCCGCGATGACCTTCTCCACGAAGTCCGGCGTCACCGGCTCGATGTAGGTCGCGTCCGCGAACTCCGGATCCGTCATGATCGTCGCCGGATTCGAGTTCACCAGGCTCACCCGCAGGCCCTCGGCCCGCAGCACCCGGCAGGCCTGCGTGCCCGAGTAGTCGAACTCGGCCGCCTGCCCGATCACGATCGGCCCGGAGCCGATCACCAGCACGTGCTGGATGTCCGTCCTCTTCGGCATCAGGCCTTCTTCTCCATCAACTCAACGAACTCGTCGAACAGCGGCGCGGCGTCGTGCGGACCCGCGGCCGCTTCGGGGTGGTACTGCACGGAAAACGCCGGGACGTCGAAGGCGCGCACGCCCTCGACCGTGTCGTCGTTCGGGCAGTAGTGACTGATTTGCGCGGCCCCGTAAGGGGAATCGAACCGCTGGCCCGGCTCGCCTTCGAGGGCGAATCCGTGGTTCTGCGCGGTGATCGCGACCCGGCCGGTCGCCACGTCGATCACCGGGATGTTGATGCCCCGGTGCCCGTAGCGCATCTTGTAGGTGCCCAAGCCCAGCGCCCGGCCGAGGATCTGGTTGCCGAAGCAGATCCCGAACAACGGAATCCGTTGCTCCAGAACGGTTTTCGTCAACGCCGTCGCGTGCGCGGTCGTCGCCGGGTCGCCCGGGCCGTTGGACAGGAACACCCCGTCCGGCTCCAGCGCCAGCAGCTCCTCCGCGGTGGTGCTGGACGGCAGCACGTGCACCTCGATGCCCCGCTGCGTCATCAGCCGCGGCGTGTTCGACTTGATCCCCAAGTCCAGCGCCGCGACGCGGAACCGCCGCTCCCCTTGCGCCGCAACGACATACGGCTTGTCCGTGGAGACCTCGCCGGCGAGATCCGCGCCCTTCATCGGCGGGCTCGCCAGCACCTGTTCGACCATCTGCTCGTCGCTGCCCAGCGCGTCGCCCGAGAACACCCCGGCGCGCATCGCGCCCTGCTCGCGCAGATGCCGGGTCAGCGTGCGGGTGTCCACTTCGGAAATCCCGACCACGCCCTGGCGCACCAGTTCCTCGTCCAGCGTGCGCTTCGCCCGCCAGTTCGACGGCGTGCGCGCGGGATCCCGCACCACGTAACCGGAAACCCAGATCCGGGACGATTCGTCGTCCTCGTCGTTCCAGCCCGTGTTGCCGATCTGCGGCGCCGTCTGCACCACGATCTGGCGGTGGTAGGACGGATCCGTCAGCGTTTCCTGGTAACCCGTCATGCCGGTGCAGAACACCGCCTCGCCGAGGGTCCGCCCGCGCGCGCCGTACGCCGCGCCGCGGAACACCCGGCCGTCTTCGAGAACCAGGGCGGCGGGGCCGCGAGTGCCGGTGCTCACTGGGCACCTCCCTTGATGTCGTGATCTGTGTTTTCCGGGGGACTGACCCCCGGACCCCCGGCGGGGGCACCGCCCCCGAACCCCGGGGAAAGCTCTTCGATCCATTGCGGATAGTCGTCTAGGTCGTCGCCGCGGAATCCGGTGTCCAGTTCGACGTCGCCGAGCCGCCAGGTGATCACCAGCAGCACGTCGGTGCCGGTGACCTTCCCGGCCAGCCGGGAGTCGCGGCGGATTCCGGTGATCGAGGCGCGCGGGATCCAGAAGTCCGGCAGCCCGCCGCGTTCCACGGCCACCCCGTCCGGGTGCAGCCGCCAGACCGCGCCGGAACGCGGGCCCGCGCCCCGGGTGACCACGCGGTCCTGCCAGTTGCCCGCGGTCGTGGTGCCCACGCACACGCCGGTCGATTCCAGCCGGAACTCGCCGGGTTCGGCCGGGATCTCCGGGAACGGCGCGATCCGCGCGCTCTGCGAGCGCGCCTTGCGCCGCCAGCCGACCCACATGCCCCACAGGCACAGCAGGAAGAACGCGACGATCCCCAGCGTCAGCAGCAGCCGCTCCATCAGCAGATCTTCCCCTCGCGCGCGGTGACGCGCCCGCGCAGCAGGGTCGCCGTCACCACGCCGGGCAACCGCATTCCCTCGTACGGGGTGTTGGCGGCGATGCTGGCCAGTTCGGCGCCGCGCACGGTCCACTCGGCGTCCGGGTCGACCAGCGTCAGGTTCGCCGGTTCGCCCGCTTCGATCGGACGGCCGTGCCCGGCAAGGTTCCCGACCTCCGCGGGCCGCTCGCTCATGACCCTGGCGACGCCGCGCCAGTCGAGCAGGCCGGTCTTGACCATCGTCTCCACGACCACCGACAGCGCGGTCTGCAGGCCGAGCATGCCGGGCCGGGCCGCGGCCCACTCGGTGTCCTTGTCCTGCGGGGCGTGCGGCGCGTGGTCGGTCGCGACGCAGTCCACGACGCCCTCGGCCAGCGCGGCGCGCAGCTTCTCGGCGTCGCCGCCGGTGCGCAGCGGCGGGTTGACCTTGTTGACCGGGTCGTAGGACTCCAGCCGGTCGTCGGTCAGCAGCAGGTGGTGCGGCGTGACCTCGGCCGACACCTTCGTACCGCGCTCCTTCGCCCAGCGCAGGACGTCGACCGTGCCCGCGGTGGAGACGTGGCAGACGTGCAGCCGCGCGTTCGCGTGCAGCGCCAGCAGGCAGTCGCGCGCGACGATCGACTCCTCCGCCGACGCCGGCCAGCCCGGGTAGCCCAGCCGCGACGCCTGCTCGCCCTCGTGCGCCTGCGCGCCGACAGTGAGCCGCGGTTCCTCGGCGTGCTGGGCGATCACCGCGTCGAGCGCGGTCGAGTACTCCAGCGCGCGGCGCATCAGCAGCGGGTCCGCCACGCACACGCCGTCGTCGGAGAAGACTCGCACCGCCGCGGTGCCCTTGGCCATCGTGCCCAGTTCGGCGAGCTTCTCGCCCTTGAGCCCGACGGTGACCGCGCCGACCGGGTGGACGTCGACCAGGCCGACTTCCTGCCCCCGCCGCCACACGTGGTCGGTGACGAGCGCGTTGTCCGCGACCGGATCGGTGTTGGCCATGGCGAACACGGCGGTGTAACCGCCCAGCGCGGCCGCGGCGGAACCGGTGTCGATCGTCTCGGTGTCTTCGCGGCCCGGCTCGCGCAAGTGCGTGTGCAGGTCGACGAACCCGGGCAGCAGGATCTGGCCCTTGGCGTCGAGCACCTCGGCGCCCTCGGGAACGCTCACCTTGCCGATCGCGGCGATCACGCCGTCTTCGACCAGGACGTCCACCGGCTCGCCCTCGCCGTACGGGCGGGCACCCTTGATCACGATGCTCACGCGGCAGCTCCTTCACTGGCCAGGAGGTGGTAGAGGACCGCCATGCGCACGTGGACGCCGTTGCGGACCTGTTCGGTAATGGCTGAGGAGGGGGAATCCGCGACCGCGGAGGAGATCTCCATGCCGCGCAGCATCGGGCCGGGGTGCAGCACGACCGCGTGGTCCGGCAGCAGCGCTTGGCGGCGCTCGGAGAGCCCGTAGGAGATCGAATACTCGCGCGCGGACGGGAAAAACCCGCCGTGCATCCGCTCGGCTTGGACGCGCAGCATCATCACCGCGTCGACCGCGGGCAGCTCGGCGTCGAGATCGTGCGACACCGTGACCGGCAGCTTCTCCACGCCGACCGGCAGCAGCGTCGGCGGCGCGACGAGCACCACCTCCGCGCCGAGGGTGCTGAGCAGGTGGATGTTCGACCGCGCGACCCGGCTGTGCAGGACGTCGCCGACGATCGCGATCCGGCGGTCCTTGAGCGAACCGAGCCGTTCGCGCAGCGTCGCCGCGTCCAGCAGCGCCTGCGTGGGGTGTTCGTGGGTGCCGTCGCCCGCGTTGACCACCGCGGTGCCCGGCTCGGCGAGCCAGCCCGACAGCCGGTGCGCGGCACCCGAGGCGGGGTGCCGGATGATCACGCAGTCGGCGCCCGCCGCGGCCAGGGTGAGCGCGGTGTCCCGCAGCGATTCGCCCTTGTTCACCGAGGAACTGGACGCCGAGACGTTGATCACGTCCGCGCTCATCCACTTCCCGGCGATCTCGAACGACACCCGGGTGCGCGTGGAGTTTTCGTAGAACAGCGTGATCACGGTGCGGCCGCGCAGCGTCGGCAGCTTCTTGACCTCGCGGCCGAGCAGCGTGTGCTTCAGCTCGTCGGCGGTGTCGAGCACGGCGGTCGCGGTGTCCGCGTCGAGCCCGTCGGTGGCGAGCAGGTGCTTCACCGGGTTTCTCCTTCCGGCGCGCGCAGCAGCACCGCGTCCCGGCCGTCGGTTTCGGACAGCAGCACGGAGACGCCTTCGGCGCGCGCGGTGGGCACGTTCTTGCCGACGTAGTCGGCTCGGATCGGCAGCTCGCGGTGGCCGCGGTCGACGAGCACGGCGAGCTGGACGGCACGCGGGCGGCCGTGGTCGCGCAAGGCGTCGAGGGCGGCGCGGATGGTGCGGCCGGAGAACAGGACGTCGTCGACGAGGATGACGACCCGGTTGTCGATCCCGTCCGGCGGCAGCTGCGTCTGTTCGAGCGCACGCGGCGGACGGCGGCGGAGATCGTCGCGGTAGAGGGTGACGTCGAGGGCGCCGTGCGGCGGCTCGGCCCCGGCGAACTCGCCGATCTTCCCGGCGAGGCGCGCGGCCAGCGGAGTGCCGCGGGTGGGAATGCCGAGCAGCACCGGGTACTGCTCCGGCGGACCGGCTCCGAGAGCGGTCTTCTCGATGACCTGGTGGGCCATCCTCGCGATCGTGCGCGCGACATCACCGGCAGAAAGCAGCTCGCGCTCTCCCGCCGGCTCCGCCGCGCCACGCGGACGTGACGACAAGGCGGACCTCCTTCCCCGCCTCTCTGGACGGGTCCTTAAAGGACGTCGGCAACCGGCTGCTGCCGGAAACCGCACCGACAGTAGCAGGACCGGTCAATCAGTCTTCCGGGTGGTACGCGCACGCCTGCCACCTGCGCGGACCGACCTTCTGCTTGACCTGGTGACAACTATGCGTAACCATTACTCTGAGTATTCGACTCGAGGAGTCCCCGGCCCGGTCCTCCCGGCCGGCGCGGGGTGAGGAAACGGAGAACCACCAGATGGGCGATTACGCCAAGGCGCTCGGGGCCAAGCTCCGCGGGATCCGCCAGCAGCAAGGCCTGTCCCTGCACGGGGTCGAGCAGAAGTCCGGCGGACGCTGGAAGGCCGTCGTGGTCGGCTCGTACGAGCGCGGCGACCGGGCGGTCACCGTCCAGAAGCTGGCCGAGCTGGCGGACTTCTACGGCGTGCCGGTGGTCGAACTGCTGCCGGAGGGCCGCGTCCCGTCCGGAGCCGAGCCAGCCACGAAGATCGTGATCAACCTGGAGCGGCTCCAGCAGCTGCCCGCGGAGAAGGTCGGCCCGCTCGCCCGGTACGCGGCCACCATCCAGAGCCAGCGCGGCGACTACAACGGCAAGGTGCTCTCCATCCGCACCGAGGACCTGCGCTCGCTCGCCATCATCTACGACATGACCCCCGGCGAGCTGACCGAGCAGCTCATCGACTGGGGCGTCCTCCCGCCGGAAGCCCGGCCGTCCAAAGAGGACTGAGAACCGATGACGGCAGTGGCCGTGCACGACGCGGCGGGCTTTCCCGCGCCCGGGGAACCGGGAACGCCCGCCGCGCTTCGGGCGAGGCCGGGCCTGCCGTCCTGACCGTCCGGTGCCGGGGCTGACCTGGGATGATCCGGGTTGCTCCCGGCCGGTGAGCTGCTCCGGGCGCCGTCCGGCGACCGCCGGTGGACCTGCCTGAATTCCCCTGCCGGGAACCGGATTCGTCCGGGTTCCGACGCGTTTTCCGTTCCGGGCCGCGCTGCCGGAGGCTGTTTCCCGCCTTGGGCGCGCTGCCCGCTCCGCGCGGTGTGGTGCCGCTGGAGGCTGTTTCCTCGCCCGCTTTCGAGCGTGTGGCGCTGCGCAGGTGGCTGTTCCTCGCTTTGGCCGAGGCCCGTGCTTCGCACGCTTGGCACCGCCCGAAGCTGTTTTCTCGCCTCGGCCGCCGCTCCGCTCCGCATGGCTGGCACCGGGCGTTTTCCCTCGCCTGGCTTGAAATTCTCCTCCGAGCACCGTCTCGCCAGACAGCTGCCCGTCCCGCACGCAGCGGAAAACGTTGCGCCACCGCGATTCCGCAGCGTTCACGCGCGATTCCCGCCGCCCGGCACCGGTTTCCCCAGCCGGTCAGCGGTTCCTCCGCCGCGCCGGACTTCTCCCCCGGGTCTGCTTACTCACCGCAGCGACCCCGCCCCGGCCTACCCGGTTGCCGCGCAACCAGCCAGACCCGTCCGCCGCGAATGGCGCCCGCCGACCGGTTCTGATTCCGCTCGGTGATCAATTTTCTCGCCAACCGCCCCTCGCACCGGCCGCCCAGGCCCGGCGGTAACCCGATCAGGCAGCGGCCATTCAGGTGGCGGCTTTCCCCCAGCCGGGTGACCTCCGGCTACCGGGCACCGGACGGGTTTACAGGATGGCGCGCAGCCGGTCGGCGATCGTGCCGATGCGGCCGAGCACGCCATTGACGAACCGGGGCGAATCGTCCGTCGAAAGTTCCTTCGCGAGGCCGACCGCCTCGTCGATCGCGACCGCATCGGGGACGTCCGCCGCCCACAGCATCTCGTACACGCCGACGCGCAGCACCGCCAGGTCGACCGGCGGCATCCGCTCCAGGGTCCAGCCCTGCGAGTGTTCCGACAGGAGTTCGTCGATCCGCTCGCGGTGGGCCGTGACGCCCTCCACGACGCTGATCGTGTAGTCCGCGACCGGGTCGACCTCGACCGCGCCGACCCGGTCGGCCAGCAGCGTGACCGGGTCGGCGGACCGCTGGGCGGCCTCGTACAGCATTTCGACCGCGCGCCGGCGGGCCTGGCGCCTGCTGATCGCGCCGCCGCGGTTCGGGTGCGGGGGGAGTTTGTCCGCCATCAGCTGGAGACGCGGCCGAGGTAACGGCCGTCGCGGGTGTCGACCTTGATCTTCTCGCCGGTGGAGAGGAACAGCGGGACCTGGATCTCCGCGCCGGTCTCGAGTGTCGCCGGCTTGGTGCCGCCGGTGGAACGGTCGCCCTGCAGGCCGGGGTCGGTGTGCTGGATGACGATCTCGACCGAGGTCGGCAGCTCGACGTACAGCGGCTCGTTCTCGTGCACCGCGACCTGGACCTCGGTGTTCTCGAGCATGTAGTTCGCGTTGTCGCCGACGGTCTCGGCGGGCACGGTGATCTGGTCGTAGGTGTCGCCGTCCATGAAGACGAAGTCCGCGCCGTCCTTGTACAGGTACGTCATGTTCCGGCGGTCCACCGTGGCCGTCTCGACCTTCGTGCCCGCGTTGAAGGTCTTGTCGACGACCTTCCCGGTCAGCACGTGCTTGAGCGTGGTGCGCACGAACGCACCGCCCTTGCCCGGCTTGACGTGCTGGAACGCGGTGACGCTCCACAGCTGGCCGTCCAGGTTGAGGACGAGTCCGTTCTTCAGGTCGTTGGTGGTGGCCACGAGTCTTCAGGTCTCCTGTGTTCGATCTCTTCGCCGCGGCCGTCAGACGGCCACGAGGTCCTTGGTGCTCAGGGTGAGGAGTTCGGGTCCGGAGTCCCGCACGACGAGCGTGTCCTCGATGCGCACGCCACCGCGCCCCGCGAGGTACACGCCGGGCTCGACGGTGACCGCCATACCGGCGGACAGTGTACCGACGCCCGTCGCGGCGAGACTCGGTGCCTCATGCACCTCCAGCCCGACGCCGTGGCCGAGACCGTGCGCGAACTGCTCGCCGTACCCTGCGTCGGCGATCACCGAGCGCGCAGCGGCGTCCACTTCGGACACCACAGCGCCGGGACGGACCGCCTCGGTGCCCGCCGCCTGCGCGCGGTGCACCAGGTCGTAGATCTCGCGCTGCCAGTCCGCGGGCTCGCCGATGACGACCATGCGGGTCATGTCCGAGTGGTAGCCGTCGACCGTGGCGCCGAAGTCGAATTTCACGAAGTCGCCTCGGCGCAGTTCGGCCCCGGTCGGCCGGTGGTGCGGGATCGCCGAGTTCGGGCCGGCGGCGACGATGGACTCGAAGGAGATCCCGGACGAACCGTGCTCCAGCATCCGGTTCTCCAGGTCGCGGGCCACTTCCAGTTCGGTCCGGCCCGGCCGCACTCCCCCGGCCTCGATCAGGTCGGCCAGCGCGCGGTCGGCGGCGGCGCACGCGGCGCGCAGGGCGGCGACCTCGACCTCGTCCTTGACCACCCGCAGCTGCTCGGTCAGCCCCGGCGTGCGGACCAGTTCGACGCGGTCGAAGCGCACCTTGAGGTTTTCGTGCTCCTCGACGCTCACGTGCTGGCTCTCGAACCCGGTGCGGCCGTAGTCCGCGAGCTGGCCCGCCGCGTGCGCCGCGAGCGCGCGGGCGCTGGCGCGGTCGAGCACGCGTTCCAGGTCGGGCACCTCCGACGCCGACTGAGTCGTGTAGCGCCCGTCGGTGCAGAACAGGGTCTTGGCGTCGCCGCCGGCGTGCAGCAGCAGCGCGGCGTTCGACCCGGTGAACCCGGTCAGGTAGCGGATGTTGAGCAGGTCGGTGACCAGCAGCGCGTCGACCCCGTTCTCGTGAAGCAGGGCGGCGAGCGCGGCGCGGCGGTGAGCGTGGATTTCCGGCACCCGGCCAGCTTAACCAGCGGCTCCCGGCCCCGGTTCCGGCGCGGCGGGCGGACGGCCTACTGACGGTTAACTTCGGCGCGCCTACACTCCGTCCATGCTGGGTGCCTGGTTGACGCGCGGGCTGGTCATGGCGGTCGTGCACGCCGCCGCGATGACGCTGCTCGCCAAGTGGTCCGTGTTCCACCCGACCGGCCAGACGCTGTTCACGTCGCTCACCATCGCCGTACTGGTCGGCCTGGCGGCGCTGTGGAGCGCGATCGACGGCTGGCGCGGCGTGCCCGACAGAGGGCGCGCGTGGTTCATCGCCTCCCTGGTCGCGGGCGTGTGCTCGGGCATCCTGTACGTGATCGGGCGGGCGATTTTCGTCGACCAGACCGGGGTCTCCGAGCTGAAGGCCGCGCTCACCGGCGGGGCGGCGTTCTCCGCGCTGCTCGTGCTGGTGCCCGCCGGGCTGGGGCTGTTCGTCGGCCGCCGGATGCGGCGTCCGGCGGCGGAGGACGATTCCGAGCCCGGCCCGGAGCCCGACGACGAGGACGAAGACGGCACCGGCAGCCGTTCCGGCGAACTCGAACTCCCGCCGAGCCCGACCCCTCGGACCGCTCCGAAACCTTCGCCGGTCAGCCGCCCAGCGGCAAACCGAGCGCGGCGCCGTCCCACTGTTGCGGGCCGATCTCCTGCACCCCGGAACCGTTGAGCGACACGATCGTCGTGTCCGGCAGACCGTAAAGCTTCCCGTCGAGCACGATGCCGTAACCGCGGCCGTACGCGTGCACGACGGTCGCGCCGGAGCGCAGACGGGTTTTCACCGGCACCTCCGGCACCTGCGGCAGCGGACGGTCCACCAGCTCTCCGGCGAGCACCGCGGCGACTGAACGCCGGTCGATCCGGATGCGCTCGCCGCGACGGTAGAGGTCGATCATGCGGTCCGGCGACGGCATCGCGACGCCGTCGAAGGTCGCGGTGCTGCGGGACGGGGTCGAGCAGCCGCCCGCGCCTTTCACGTCGAGCCCGAAGTGCTTCAGCCCGGTAGGCGCGCCCGCCGGGCCGATCTCGGTGGCGCGCACGACGTCCAGCGAGACCAGGTCGCACGGGTCGCTGACCGATGTCGGCGCGTGCCCGTCGGGACGGCGGACGAGGCCGGGGCCTTCCTTCCACGCGCCCGGGATCACGACGGGTTTGTACGGCTGCATCGTGAAATCGCGGTCCCAGAAGGTGATCGTGGTGCCGTCCGCGGTTTCGTGCGCGATGGCGAAGGCGTCGAGCGCGCCGACCCACTCCAGGTCCACGCTGAACGCGTCGACCACCGACCGGGTGCGCGGAGCCGCGGTCGTCGCGGTGGGCTCGAATCCCTTCTCCCCCAACGCTTCCACACCTTCGCGGAACGCCGGGTCGTGCGCCCGGATAACGAACTGGCCCGCCCCGTTCCAGCCCGCCGCGCGGCCGGTGGTGTCGGTGAACATCAGGTAGTACCAGCCGTCGAGGAAAACCACCGAGGGCTGGCCCGCGCCGTAGACGTTGGCGCGGTGGACGTCGTGCGACGCCCCGAGGATCGGTTTGCCGCCGTTCGAACGGGTCCAGTGGATGCCGTCCGGACTGGTGGCCATGCCGATCGCGTTGCCGAGCGCGTGGTCGCCCGCCGCGCCGGTGTAGTACAGGAAGTACGTGCCGCCGACGCGCAAAACTGACGGGTCGCAGGTGTGCATGCCGTCGAAGTTGCCGGGCGCGCCGGACAGGACCGCCGCGGGCGCACCGCCACCCGGTCCGGTGAACGGTCCGTCGGCCGAGGGACCCTCGGCGTAGAGGATGTCGTCGCCCGGCGGCGGGGCGCTGCTGTACTGGCTGCACCACCAGATCCGGGTGCGGCCGTTCTCGACCATCACGGTGGGCCCGTAGTTGTAGGACGCGTCCGCGGCCCCGGCCGCCACCACGCCGCCGCTCTGGCGGCTGGCTCCGGCGGTGAGCGCGACGTCCGCCGCCCGAGGCGGGTCCGGCGCGGGTTGCGGCGCTCCGCCGGCGATGCCGCCGTGGCCGGTGCCCTCGGCTTGCGGCTGGGCCAAAGTCTGGCTGCACCCGGAAACGAGAGAACCGGCGATCAGCAACGAGAGCAGCTGACGCACGGGTCGCCGACCCCCACGACGAAACGGGTGCATGATCGCCGAGTGTAGCGACAGCGGCACCGGATGGGTGAACCACGTCAGGCATTCGCCGGTCGAGCGGCGGGTTTGCCAAGGGCTTGCTTTTCCGGCTGGTGCGCGGCGATCTTTCGCGGCGCGAGGGCATAACCGTCGAGGCCGGGAGCGACCGCAACGGTCCAGGCATCGGAAAGCTGTACTAGCCAGCTTTCACCGCGAGGTCAGGACGCGTGCGCGGCGATCCAGCGCAGCGCAAGCGCGTAACCGTCCACGCCGAGCCCGGCGATCACCCCGGTCGCGATGTCCGAAAGCACGCTGTGGTGCCGGAATTCCTCGCGCTTGTGCACATTGCTGATGTGCAGCTCGATCAGCGGCGCGGTGAGCTGAGCGGCCGCGTCGCGGACGGCGATCGAGTAGTGCGTCCACGCCCCGGCGTTCAGCACGACCGGCGCGCCCGCGTCGGCGGCCTCGTGCAGCCAGCCGACCAGTTCGCCCTCGTGGTCGGTTTGCCGCACCTCGACGTCGAGTCCCAGTTCCTGGCCAGTCGTGACGCACAACTGCGCGAGGTCGGCGTGCGTGGTGTAGCCGTAGACGTCCGGCTCCCGCTTGCCCAGCCGGCCGAGGTTGGGACCGTTGAACACGAACGTCTTCACAGCAGCACGCTCCCGCCGTTTTCCGGGGCCTCGGCCGCGATCGCCGAGTAGGCGGCGGCGAGCAGCGACGGGTCCGGGCCTTCCAGCCTGCCCGGTTTGCCGAGCCCGTCGAGGACGACGAACCGCAGCACGCCGGAGCGGGTTTTCTTGTCGCCCTTCATGGTTTCCAGCAGCTGGCCCAGCGCGTCCGGGTCGTAGGTGGTGGGCAGGCCGATCAGCTTGAGCACCGCGGCGTGCCGGTCGGCGGTGGCGTCGTCGAGGCGTCCGGCCAGCCGGGCCAGTTCCGCGGCGAACACCAGGCCGACGCTGACCGCGGCGCCGTGACGCCACCGGTAGCGCTCGCGGCGTTCGATGGCGTGACCGAGGGTGTGGCCGTAGTTGAGGATTTCGCGCAGGTCGGACTCGCGCAGGTCAGCCGCGACGACGTCGGCCTTCACCTGGATCGAGCGGCGGACGAGTTCGGCGAGCACGTCGCCCGCGGGGTCGAGCGCCTGGACCGGGTCGGCTTCGATCAGCTCGAGGATCCGCGGGTCGGCGATGAAGCCGGTCTTGACGATCTCGGCCATCCCGGCGACGAGTTCGTTGCGCGGCAAGGTTTCCAGTGTCGCGAGATCGACCAGGACGGCGGAGGGCTCGTGGAAGACGCCGACGAGGTTCTTGCCCGCCTCGGTGTTGATCCCGGTCTTCCCGCCGACCGCCGCGTCGACCATGCCGAGCAGCGTCGTCGGCACGTTCACCAGCCGGACGCCGCGCATCCAGGTGCCCGCGACGAACCCGGCGAGGTCGGTGACCGCCCCGCCGCCGAGCGCGACGACCACGCCGCGCCGGTCCAGCCCGATCCGGCCGAGCACCTCCCAGCAGAAGCTGGCGACGGAGAAGGCTTTGCCGTCCTCCGCGTCGGGAATCTCGACCCGGTGCGCGTCAAGCCCGGCCGCGGCCAGCTCGTCGCGGACGGCCTCGGCGGTGGCGGTCAGAGTCGGCGGGTGGATCAGCGCGACCTTCGACGCGTCGGCGAGCTGCTCGGTGAGTTCGCCGAGCAGGCCGCGCCCCACGAGCACGTCGTACGGCTGCGCGGTGGCGACCCGGATCCGGACGGGCTGGGTGGCGGACACGGTTCTCCTCACTGCTCCCGGACCCGGTGGTCCTGGGCGGGGTTGTGGCTCAGCGGCACGGGCTTGCCGGTGCCGCCGCGGGCGGGGCTGCTGGTGGTGGGTGGCGGGGTCTGGCAGCCGGGCTGGGGCAGGCCGGTCGGCCGCGTGCCGCTCGGTGCGGCTGACCGGGCCGGACGGTCCTGGTCACGCAGGCTGATTCCCGGCCAAGTCCGGTAGCCGGGCCGGCGCGAGCCGGCCCACCGCATCCCGCTCGGCACAGCCGACCAGGCCGGACGGTCCTGGGCGCGCAGGCTGATTCCCGGCCGAGCCGGCCAAACAGCCCGGCGTGATGCGGCGGGCCGC
The DNA here is from genome assembly GCF_053611505.1 of Amycolatopsis sp. NPDC054798. Classification (NCBI taxonomy): domain Bacteria; kingdom Bacillati; phylum Actinomycetota; class Actinomycetes; order Pseudonocardiales; family Pseudonocardiaceae; genus Amycolatopsis; species Amycolatopsis sp. NPDC054798. The sequence continues at coordinate 30,367 of NZ_JBSHAM010000061.1, forward strand.
GCCTGGCTCGGCGCGGCCATCCGGGTGGGATCGTGCTGGCACCGCTGACCGATGCCCGGCAAAGGCGCCGAAGCCAGCCGCGTCAGCCAGCCAGGTCGGACCCATGCCGCAGACCGCGCCTCGCGCGGCGCGGCCAGCCGGGCGGGGCCGGTCGGACCCCGATGGCTGGTTCCGGGCCGGTCGCGGGTCACTGCTCGCGGACCCGGTCGGGTTCGAGGGAGGCGACGGCGGCCGCGACGACCTCTTCGGGCGTCTGGTGGTCGGTTTCGATCTCGACGGTCGCCACCTCGCGGTACACCGGCAGCCGCTGGTCGAGCAGGGCTTTGAAGGTGGCGCGCGGGTTGATGCCGGCGAGCAGCGGGCGGGCGCTGGACATCCCGGTGCGCTGCACGCCCGCGGCGAGCCCGACATTCAGGAAAACCACCGTGTGGTTCTGAAGCCGTGCACGGGTGCCCGGCGTGAGCGGGGCGCCGCCGCCGAGGGAGAGGACGCCGTCGTGTTCGGCGAGTGCGGTGGCGACCGCTTCCTCCTCTAGCGCGCGGAAGGCTGGTTCGCCGTCGTCGGCGAAGATGTCCGAGATGGCGCGTCCGGCGCGGGCGACGATGTCGTCGTCGGTGTCGCGGAAGGTCACGCCGAGCGCGGCGGCCAGCAGCGGGCCGACCGTGCTCTTGCCGGAGCCCGGCGGTCCGATGACGACCGCGCGCGGGCTCACCAGCGCTCCTCGAGCGCCTTCAGGTACGCCTGCGCGTTGCGCCGGGTCTCGGCCAGCGAGTCGCCGCCGAACTTCTCCAGCGCCGCGTCCGCGACGACCAGCGCCACGACCGATTCCAGCACCACGCCCGCGCGCGGCACCGCGCACACGTCGGAGCGCTGGTGGATCGCCACGGCGGGCTCGCCGGTCCGGACGTCCACTGTGGACAGTGCCTTGGGCACGGTCGAGATCGGCTTCATCGCGACGCGCACCCGCAGCGGCTCGCCGTTGGTGATGCCGCCTTCGAGCCCTCCCGCACGGTTCGACCGGCGCGTGACGCCGACCGGTCCGGTGCCGCGGTCGATCTCGTCGTGCGCCTGGCTGCCCCAGCGACGGGCGGTGGTGAAGCCGTCGCCGACCTCGACGCCCTTCATCGCCTGCACGCCCATGAGCGCGCCGGCGAGCCGCGCGTCGAGACGCCGGTCCCAGTGCACGTGCGAGCCGAGGCCCGGGGGCAGCCCGTAGACGATCACCTCGATCACGCCGCCGACAGTGTCTCCGGCCTTCCGCACCGCGTCGACCTCGGCGACCATCGCCTCGGTCCCCTCGGCCGAAAACGCGCGCACCGGGCTCTCGTCGATCGCCGCGAGGTCGCCCGGCTGCGGGAGCGGGCCGTCGGGCGCGTCGGCACCGCCGATCGAGACGACGTGGCTCAGCACCTCGGCCCCGAGCAGCTGCCGCAGGAAGTTCCGCGCGACCGTGCCGAGCGCGGTCCGCGAAGCCGTCTCGCGGGCGCTCGCGCGCTCCAGGACGGGACGGGCCTCGTCGAAGCCGTACTTCTGCATGCCGGGCAGGTCGGCGTGCCCCGGGCGGGGCCGGGTCAGCGGTTCGTTGCGGGCGAGCCCGGCGAGTTCGGCCTCGTCGACCGGATCGGCCGCCATGACCTTCTCCCACTTGGGCCACTCGGCGTTCTCGATCTGGACGGCGATCGGGCCGCCCTGGCTGACCCCGTGCCGGACCCCGCCGAGGAACTGGACCTGGTCGGTCTCGAAGCCCATCCGCGGGCTGCGGCCGAACCCGAGCCGGCGCCGCGCGAGCTGCGCGGAGAGGTCCGAGGTCGTCACCTCCACCCCGGCAGGCAGCCCCTCGAGCACAGCGGCGAGGGCGGGTCCGTGCGATTCTCCAGCGGTGATCCAGCGCAGCACCGGACAATCCTGTCACGGCCGGTCCGGGGCCCTGGCAGAGCCCCTGGCCTCAGGCGATGCCCGTTCCAGCGGCTGGGAAGACCGCGCACGCCCAGGTGGCCAGAACCAGGCCGGGGCCGTAGGGGACGCGGAGGGGTCCGGCGCGGATCCGGGAGCGGGCGGGGGCGGACGGCGGCGCGGGGACAGGGGGCGGCGACGCAGGAGCAGGGCCGGGTCGGGCGGGACCGGCGGGTGGCGATTCGGCAGCAGGGCCGGGTGACGCGGGGGCAGCGGCCGTGGATGCGGTTGGCTCAGGAGTGAGGTCACCCGACTCGGGAGCAGGGCAGGGTCGAGCGGGGACGATGGTCGTGGATGCGGTTGGCGCAGGAGCAGGGCCGGGTCGCGCGGGAACGACGGTCGTGGATGCGGTTGGTGCGGGAGCGAGGTCACCCGACTCGGGAGCAGAGCCGGTCGACGCGAGGACAGGGCCAGTCGACGCGGGAGCCGAGTCGACCGGTTCCGGAACGAGGTCGGCCGTCCCGGGGACAAGACCGGTCGACCCTGGGACAGGACCGGTCGGTGCGGGAGCGGGGCTGGTCGACGCCGCAGCGAGGTCGGCCGACTCAGGTGCAGCGGCCTTTCGCGCGAACGCGGGGTCCGCGAGCGCCGATACGCGGGCAACGTCGGCGGGCGTGGCTGACTGAGGCAGGCTCGGAGCGAGCCCGCGGATTTCTCCGTCGGCTCCGGAGCGCCGCAACAGTGCGACGGGCTCGGTCGAATCGGTGCCAGGCTTCGGCGTCGCGACGCCGAACCCAGTTGCCCTCGGAGCAGGTTCAAGCGACGGCAGACCGGCACGGACCCGGCGCATTAGCCACATTGGCACCACAGCCACCATGCTCACCACGGCCGCCAGAACCGCCGCCACGGCCGGGGCCAACCCGCCGACAGCGCCCAGCACAGCACCAAAAGATCCAGCCAGTTTGACGTCCCCGGCTCCGAGACCGCCCGCAGACAGCCGGTGGACGATCAGGTGCGTCCCGCCGAACAGCAGACATCCCAGAACTGCACCAGCGGCCAGCCGCCAACCTCCGCCGCTGAAGGCGGCGAGGGTGATCGTCAGGGCGACGGCCGGATAAGCGGGCAGGGTGAGGACGTCCGGGAGGCGGCGGTGCCGGGCGTCGGCCAGCGCGAGAGGCACGCCAAGCACCGAAACCAGCCACGGCACGGGCAACCACCACGCCGGGAACGCACCAGCATCGGCGCGCGAGGCGGCCACTGCGACCGCTGCGGCGGCCATCGCCATGCCAAGCACCGCCGAGACCGGGGCACCGGCTTTCTTCGTCATCACCAGCAGCACGGAAACCACCGCCCCGGCTGCGAGCACTGCTGTCAGAACCATGCGACCAGCCTGTCGCCAAGGCCCGGACCAGGGCAAACAGATCGGGGTGCGAGGGGACCCCTCGTGCGCGACACGCCGGAAGGTTCACTCGGCCGGGGCGGAATCAGCGGCCAGCGAAAGCCAGGACCCCGGCCTCGGCAGGACCGGCGAGCCCGTCGAGAAATGCCCGCCGGAAGCCGGTCGGATTGACCCCGCGCACCCGTTTGAACGCCGAGCTGAAGCCGAACGCGTCCGAGTACCCCACCGCACGCGCCACCTCCGCGATCGGCAGCGAAGCCTGCTCGGTGAGGAGGTCCGCGGCGAGCGTCATCCGCCATCGGGTCAGGTACGTCATCGGCGGCTCCCCCACCAGATCCGCGAAACGCTTGGCCAAGGTAGACCGCGAGACCCCGGTCCGGGCGGCGAGAGTGTTGACCGTCCACGGGGCCGCCGGATCCGCGTGCAGCAGCCGGAGAGCCGGGCCCACCACCGGGTCCCGCTGAGCCGCCCACCACGGCGGCGGGGTGCCGCCCGGGCGGTCGAACCAGTCCCGCAGGAGGCAGACCAGCATCCAGTCCAGCAGCCGGTCCAGGACGACTTGCTGGCCTGGCGCGTCGACGGCCAGTTCAGCCGCCAGATGGTCCAGCACGGGGTCTTCCGCGTCCGAGGAAGGCGGCCGGACGACCACCGGCAGCGCGTCCAGCAGCGCGGACATCCGGCTGCGGCTGTGCCCGGGGTACGCACCGACGATCAGGTTGGTTTCGCCGTGGAACGGATCGTTCCAGCCCAGGTGGTGCTGGGTGCCGCCCTGGTCGGGAGTGGCGCAGAACTCGCCGCATTCGACCGGGGCCGCGGGGGTGTCCAGGCGGTCCACGAAGGAGAACGGGCCGCGGACGAGGATGGTCTCGCGGGCGCGCAACAGCTCAGGCGGATGACCTTCCGGCACGACCCAGCCCTCGCCGCTCAGCAGCGTGCACAGGGTCAGCGGGGGGCCGTCCACGAAACGCAGCGACCACGGCGCGGTGAGGGCCGTGCAGCCGAACAACGAACCGTGCGCCCGCACCCCGCGGATCAAATCGCTGAACGCGTCCACCGTCCCGAGGTTAGACGAATGGACAGGCGATCCGGCTTTTCGCCTATGGGATCGTCCGAACTCGCCCGGTTAAATCCCAGCCATGAGCACTCTCACCGACCAAGATCTCGAGTTCCTCCGCCGTCCCCTGCACGGCTTCCTGACCGTTGCCGCCGGACCGCGGCCGCCGCAGCCCCGGCCGGTGTGGTTCGAAGCCACCGAGGACCGGACGGTCCAGCTGTTCACCGACCCGGGCTCGGCCAAGGTCCGCCAGCTGCGCGAGGATCCGCGCGCGTCGATCGTCGTCGCGGCACCGGTCGGGGAAGCCGAGCGCTGGGTGTCGGTCGCCGGGCGCGTCACGATCGAGACCGACGGCGGGCAGGACCTCGCCCGCAGGCTCGCCGCCCGGTACTGGGATCTCAGCACCGCCGAGGGCGCGGCCGGGCTCAAGATCCTCGAAGAGATGCCGCAGGTCCGGATCGTCATCCACCCGGAGAAGGTGCACCGCTACGCGTTCTGAGCCGTCCGCGCACGGATCGTCCGCACCAGCAGCACCAGGCCGCAGACCACGCAGACCGCTTCGGTGACCACGCCCCAGTACTCGTACTGGCTGTTGAACTGGTCGTGCACGCCGTAGAAGCCCACCGTCACCGACAGCAGGTAGGCCAGCAGCGTCACACCGCCGAAGCCCAGCGTGAAGAACGCCGGAAGCCAGTGCCGCCAGACGAGCAGCGCGACCGCGATCACGACGCCGGCGACGCCGTTCACCAGGAAAAGCGGCCCGACCACCGGAATGTCCGCGTAGCCGCTGCCCCAGTACAGGTAGAAGTGGATCGCGGCCGAGCCGGCCAGGCCCGCCGCTCCCAGCGCTCGCATCCAGGTCGTCAGCATGGCGTCTCCTTCCGTGCGGAAAGCCGGATACGGACTACACGCACGGGCGAGCGCGCCGGTTCACCGGCAACCCGGACCACTCGGATTCGTTGCACAGAGCATGACTGCCGAACTTCACTCCCGCCGCGCCGCCCTCGCTTGCGGGGCGACCGTCGCGGGCACCGTCACCCTCGCCGCGTGCGGGGCCGGGGGCCAAGAGCCCAAGTCGGCCCCGCCGAAGCCGGGCGGGAAGGTGATCGCACTGGCGGAAGTGCCGGTGGGACAAGCGAAATACGCGAAGCTGATGAACGGCGACAACGTGGTCGTCGCGCAGCCGACGGCGGGGAAGGTCGTCTGTTTCAGCGCCGTCTGCACGCATCAAGGCTGCGAAGTGAACCCGCCGCAGAACGGCCAGGTGCGCTGCCCGTGCCACGGTTCGGTATTCGACGCGCTGACCGGCGAGGTGAAGCATGGGCCGGCGAGCACGCCACTGGCCACAGTGGCGGTGAAGATCCAGAACGGGGACATCGTCTCCGCGTGACCGGAATCGCCCTTTGTGGACATTCACCCGTCCACAAAGGGCGTTCGGGTCAATCGTTCCAGGTGAACAACTCGTCGCCGGCGGCGACCGTGCGCCCGCCTTCGAGACCGGCGAGCACGTCCGCGGACGCGTCGAGGCCGACGACCGGGACGATCGGCGAGTAGCCCTTGGCGGCGACCGCCTCGGGGTCCCAGCCCACGATCGGCTGGCCTGCCCGGACCTTCTCGCCCTTGACGACGTGCAGGGTGAACCCCTCGCCCTTTTCCCTGACCGTGTCGATGCCCAGGTGCACGAGCACCGCGCGGCCGTCCTCAGTGGCCACGACGTACGCGTGCGGGTGCAGCGTCACCACCGTCCCGTCGACCGGCGCGACCGCGTCGGCGCGGCTGCCGGACGGCTTCACCGCGATGCCAGGGCCCACCATCGCCTCGGCGAACACCGGGTCGGGCACCTCGGTGATCGCGACGACCTCGCCCGCGACCGGGCTCAGGATCGGCAGGCTCACATCAAGTCCTCGATGTCGCTGGCGATGGTGTCCGCCTCCGGGCCGACGATGACCTGGACCGCCGAGCCCATCTTCACGACGCCCATCGCGCCGGCCGACTTCAGCGCGGCTTCGTCCACCAAGGACATGTCCTCGATCTCGCACCGCAGCCGCGTGATGCAGCCCTCGATCTCGACGAGATTGTCCGCGCCGCCGAGCGCCGCGAGAATCTTTTCCGGCCTGTCATCCGCCATCGCGGCCTCCTCGTATCCCGTTGGTTTTCCACCTGGAACAGGTGCTGCCCGCCACCATTACTACGCCGTTTGCCGCCTTGCCCGGCGAGCCCGGCCACGAACGGATAACGGTGGTTGACACCTGCTCGCGCTGCGGAGCATCCTGCCCCATCAGATCATTGGTCTAGACCGGAACGTACCAATCTTCCGGCGTGGACGCGAGCACCGGCCCCCGGTGCGCGAGGAGCGAGGGAGGGTGACATCGAGATGAGTGCGGCCGCGCACATTCCGCCGCCCGACCCCGCCGACCGCGTGGTCAACGGGCCGACCCCGAAGCACGCCCAGCTGCGGGAGATCCTGCGCCGCCTGGTGGAGCGCGAGCTCCCGCCGGGCTCGCCGATCCCGTCCGAGCGAGAGCTCGCGCAGCACTACGGCGTTTCGAGGCTCACCGTCCGGTCGGCGATCGGGAAGCTCGTCGAGGAAGGACTGCTGGCCCGGGTCAGGGGCAAGGGCACCTTCACCGCCGCGAGGCGGATGGAACTGCAGGTGTACCTGATGTCGTTCACCGACGACATGCGCCGGCGCGGGCTCACCCCGACCACCGAAGTGATCTCGACCTCGACCGAGGTCCCGCCGGTGACTTCGGCGCGCGCGCTCGGCCTGTCCGAGGGCGTTCCCGCGCACCGGCTCGTCCGGCTGCGGCGCGCCGACGGCGTACCGCTGGCCGTGGAACGCGGCTGGTACCACGCGGGCCGGACCCCCGGCCTGCTCGACCTCGACCTGACCCGTTCGCTGTACGCCCAGCTGGCCGACGCCTTCTCGCGCAGGCCGGACCAGGCGTACCAGACGGTGTGGGCCGAATCCGCGGACCGCGAAACGGCGCGCTTGCTCGGCATGCGCACCGGCAGTCCGCTCCTGGTGTTCCGCCGGGTTTCCAGCTCCGGCGGCGAACCGGTGGAGGACATGACGTCCTGGTACCGGGGCGACCACTACCAGGTGACCATGCAGCTGGACCGGAACACCCCGAGTTCCGGCGACCAACCCCACAATGGAGGTATCCGATGAGCGCCACCACCGCGGCTGGGGCTAGCGGAAAGAAGAAGGGCGGCGGCCTTGCCGGGCTGCAGCGCTTCGGCCGCAGCCTCATGCTGCCGATCGCCACGCTGCCGGCGGCCGGTCTGCTGAACCGGCTCGGCCAAGACGACGTCCTCGGCAAGGACGGCCTGAACTGGGGCAAGGCCGCCGACGTGATCGGCGCGGCGGGCGGTGGCATCTTCGACTGGCTGCCGCTGATCTTCGCGATCGGCATCGCGGTCGGTTTCGCCCGCAAGGGCGACGGGTCGACCGCCGTCGCGGCCGTCATCGGCTGGGTCGTGTTCAACAAGGTGATCCAGGCGATCGCCCCGATCAAGAGCCAGCAGGGCTACAAGCCCGGCTGGGACCTCGCGCCGATCCACTGGCCCTACAGTGTGCTGACCGGCATCGTGTCCGGCATCGTGGCGGCCCTGCTGTGGCAGCGCTACCACCGGATCAAGCTGCCGTCCTGGCTGGCCTTCTTCGGCGGCCGCCGGTTCGTGCCGATCATCACCGCGCTGGCGATGATCGTGCTCGGCGTGATCTTCGGCCTGCTGTTCAAGTACGTCGACCAGGGCATCACCGCGGCGGGCGAGGCCGTCGTCGGCTCGCCGGTCCTCGGCGGCGGCATCTACGGCCTGCTCAACCGCCTGCTCATCCCGATCGGCCTGCACCAGCTGCTGAACGTGCCGGTGTGGTTCATCTTCGGCGGCGGCGACCTGACGAACTTCTTCCACCACGTGCAGGGCTCCGGCTCCTTCATGACCGGGTTCTTCCCGATCATGATGTTCGCCCTCCCGGCCGCGGCGTTCGCGATCGTGCACACCGCGCGTCCCGGCCAGCGCAAGCTCGTCGGCAGCATCATGATCTCGGCCGCGCTGACCGCGTTCATCACCGGCGTCACCGAGCCGATCGAGTTCGCGTTCATGTTCGTCGCGTGGCCGCTGTACATCTTCCACGCGATCATGACCGGCGTTTCGCTCGCGGTCTGCAACGCGCTGGGCATCCACCTCGGCTTCTCGTTCTCCGGCGGCGCGATCGACTTCGCGCTGAACTCGTCGCTGGACACCGCGCACAAGGCGTGGCTGCTGATCCCGATCGGGCTCGTGTTCGCCGTGATCTACTACGTGGTGTTCCGCGTCGTGATCACCAAGTTCAACCTGCGCACGCCGGGCCGCGAGGACGACTCGATCGAGGGCGACCTCGAGCGCACGGCCGCGAAGTAACACCCGAGAAAAGCAAGAGAGGTACACCATGCCGGAGAAACGCGTCACCGTGGCCAGCAAGGTGGGGCTGCACGCCCGCCCGGCCGCACTGGTCGCCAAGGCGGCCGCGGCCCAGCCCGTGGCGGTGCAGATCGCCAAGAACGGCGGCGACCCGGTGGCCGCCGGCAGCGTCCTCAACCTGATGACCCTCGCCGCCGCGTACGGCGACGAGGTCGTCATCAGCGCCGAAGGAGAAGGCGCCGAGGCGGCGGTCGAGGCCGTCGCCGAGCTGGTCGCCACCGATCTCGACGCTCAGTAGCGATACCGCTCCACGGGGAAACCACGAACCGTGCGGCGCTCCGGAACTTCCGGGGCTCCGCACGGTTCGTCGCGTTACGGCACTGCGAGACAGCCGCCGCGCGGGTCCTATTACGCTGGCGGACATGGAGAGTCTGCGCCTGATCGACGAATGGCCAGTGGACAACGCCGCGGCCGGGGTGGTCTCCGCTTCCGGCGAAGTGCGCGGGCGGCACGGCGACCCGGCCCGCCCGTTCCGGCTCGCGTCGGTCACCAAGCTGCTCACCGCCTACACCGCGCACATCGCGATCGAGGAGGGCGTCGTCGAGCTGGACACGCCCACCGGGCCGGAGGGCTCCACCATCGCGCATCTGCTCGCGCACACCTCCGGGCTCGCCTTCGACGCGCACAAGGCGATGGCCGAACCCGGCACGCGCCGGCTGTACTCCAACGCCGGGTTCGAGGAACTCGCCGACGCGCTGGCCGGGCATTCCGGCATCGAGTTCGCCGAGTACCAGCGCGAAGCGCTCTTCGAACCGCTGGGCATGACGTCGACCCGGCTGGACGGCTCCCCCGCCGCGGGTGCCGTGTCCACATTGGACGATCTGCTGCGGTTCGCCGCGGAACTGCAGGCTCCCAAGCTGCTCGCGCCGGAAACCCTGAACGCTGCCACCGAAATCGCGTTCCCAGGGCTGAACGGCGTGCTGCCCGGTTTCGGGCACCAGAAGCCGAACGACTGGGGGCTCGGCTTCGAGCTGCGCGACCACAAGAGTCCGCATTGGACGGGTGCGCACAGTTCGCCGCGCACGTTCGGCCACTTCGGGCAGTCGGGCACTTTCCTGTGGGTGGACCCGGAAGCGAGCCACGCCTGCGTCGGGCTCGCCGACCGGTCGTTCGGGCCGTGGGCCGCACAGGTGTGGCCGCCCTTCACTGACGCCGTGCTGGCGGAACTCTCCGCGTGAGACCCCGGCCCGCGCTGGCCGCGGCGGTGCTGCTGCTCGTCGCGAGTTGTTCCGCACCGGCCGCGCAAACCCAAGCGCCGTCGGCATTGCCCGCGCCGGACGCTCCGCTTCCGTTAGGCACCAACGGTGCTGCGGCGCCCAAGCTCGACTGGGCACCGTGCCACAGCGGTTTCCAGTGCGCGACAACGCCGGTTCCGGTGAGCTATCGCGAGCCTCGCGGTGCGAAGCTGAATCTCTCGGTGATCCGCATGCCCGCCACCGATCCCGCGCACCGCGTCGGGTCGTTGGTGATCAATTTCGGCGGTCCGGGCACGGACGGGGTCGGCGAGCTGATGCGGTTCGGCCCGCGGTACCCGGAGGAGCTGCGGGCCAAATTCGACCTGGTGAGCTTCGATCCGCGCGGAATCGGCGGCAGCGCGCCGGTGCAGTGCCCGGGAACGCCGCCCGCGGCCGGTTCGCCGTTGCGGGACAGCGCGGCGTTCTGGACCGCGAGCGCGGCCGTCGGCAAAGCGTGCGCGGCCGGGACCGGGGCCGAGTTGTCGCATCTGTCCACCGCGAATGTCGCGCGGGACCTGGATGTGCTCCGGCAGGCGCTGGGTGAGCAGCAGCTGAACTTCTACGGCTATTCCTACGGCACGTACCTCGGCGGCACCTACGCGAACCTGTTCCCCGGCAAGCTGCGCGCGATGGTCCTCGACGGGACGCTCGATCTCGTCGCGAACGCCACCGGACAGCCGGGTCAGCAGCACAAACCGGTCGACGTGCGCGCCGACGTCGCGACTGCCCAGCAACAGGAACTCGAAGCGTTCTTCGCCGCCTGCGACGCGGCCGGACCGGGCAAATGCGCGTTCGCCGGCGGTGACCTGAAACAGAAATTCGCCGCCGTCTTCGCCCGGCTGACGCACGGTCCGGTCGGCGGCATGACGGTGTCGTCGCTGTTGGAAACGATCGACCGGGCGCTGTACCAATCGTCCCGGTGGCCTCGGCTGGCGAAAACACTCGCCGGGCTCGTGCCGTCGTCGCCGGTGTCCCCCGCGCCGGTGCTCGATCCGCGAGTGCCGACGCATTCGCCCGGTTTCCTCGCGGTGCAGTGCCTCGACAGCGAACTCCCGCAGGACACCGCCAAGTACGCCGAACTCGCTGCCGCAGAAGCGAAACGGCAGCCGTACTTCGGAGTCGCGCCGGTGTTTTCGATGGCGCAGTGCGTCGGCTGGCCCGCGCGGGACGAGGACCGGTACCTCGGGCCGTGGAACCGGCCCCGGCAGCATCCGATCCTGATCCTGGCCAACCGGAACGACCCGGTCACCCCGCTCGCCAACGCCCAAGCCACTGCCCGGGAACTCGGCGACGGCCACGTGGTCGTGGTGGACGGGCCCGGGCACACCACGCTGGACGTGCCGAGCACGGCCGCTTCCGCGGCGATGGCACGGTATTTCGTGGATCTGACCTTGCCCCCGGACGGGGCGGTCTACCCGCCGACAGTGAGGGCGTTTCCCTGAGAGCGGGCAAGCCTGCCCTCGAACCCAGTGTTGCCTGGTCATAGCTAGGCCGCTCCCGTCATGCCGGACACAACCGTCGAGCCGGGAACCGAAGCAACTCCCGGTGGCGCCGCGACCGGTGTCGGCACCGGACTGGCTGTGCGCGGTCGGTGGTGGGCGGTGTTGCGGAGGGGCTTCTGGTCCGGGTCGAGGAGAGCAGGCGGGATCCAGTAGACGACGCTGTCACGGACAACGACGCGCCAACCGCTGTGGTGCAGCAGCCGATGGTGGCGTTCGCAGCACAAGGCCTGGTTGTCCAGATCGGTCGTTCCGCCGTCGGCCCAGTGCACGACGTGGTGCGGGTTCGTCCATTTCGGGCTTCGGTCGCAACCGGGAAACGTGCAGCCCCGGTCCCGGACCGCCAGCGCACGACGCTGGGCCAGAGTGGCGGTGCGAGCGGACCGCCCAAGGTCGAGGACTTGCCCCTTGCCGCCCAGAACCGCCGGATACACCTTCGCGTCGCACAGCATCCGCCGCAGACGCGACACCGGCAGGACCGACCCGTCCTCGAGGGTCGCCGCGCGGGCGGCACCTTTCAGGTCCTCCAGGCTCACGGTGACGGTCGCGACGGCGCGTTCGCCGGCTTTGACCGGCAGGTCGGGGGCGCGGGCCGCGAGGTCGGCGATCGCGGCGAAGGCGTCGCCGTCGCGCTCGGCGGGTGTGCGGGGATCGGGAACGCCGGTCCCGTCGGCGGGATCCGGTGCTGCCAAGGGCACGAGGAGCTGCTCGACCAAAGCCCCGGTTTCGCCGTCGACATTGCCGGTGAAGCGGAAGCGGCCGGCACGGGTCCAGTGCCAACGGAATTCCCGCCGCGGCCGGACCGCCTCGCCGGAGTCTTCGCTGGAACCGGAATCGTCCCCGGACGGCGCGGTGCCGTCGTTTTCCCAATAGACGCGCAGCCGTGCCGCAGCACGCCGCAGCACGCCGGGATCAGCCTGCACCGCCAACGTCACCAGGGTTTCCTCGGCCGCCGAGCGGTCTTCGGGCGGCAACCACTCCGGGGCGTCAGCGAAGCACTCCGCGATCACAGCGACGTGCTGCGCGGCAATCTCGCCAGCGGCAAGGGCCTTCCCCGTCAGGGGCAGAGCCGCGGTGGCCTGCGCGACCCGGGTGCGGGCGTCTCGGCGGGTCACATGCAAGGCCGCGCACAGGAACGCCGCCGTCGAGGAATAGCCCTCGATGATCTCGCCGGTCGCCTCGAATTCCCGGATGGCCGCCAACTGTCTGGCGTAGACAGCGTTCAGTTGTCGCTGGGTCTCGCGGAGCACTTCCGCCAGCTTTACCGCTGCCGGGCTCTCGGTCGGTCTGGACATACAGCCAGAATATCGAACGCGTGTTCGATTCCGCCGTCGCTCAAATCAGTGAACTCGCACCACCCTTGCGATAGCCCGGACTCACCCTCCGAAACCAGAAACCCGCCACCACGCCAAAAATCCGCCCCTCACGACGTCGCCGCGGCAAGACCAGGCAATCGCGACGTCAGAACGCATCAGCAGTTCCGCTGACCCCGGACGGCAAGCGGTCCCGCTCGGTCAGGTCAGCACGTTGATCGGCTCGCCCGCCTGGAACGCGGCGATGTCCTCCACCGCGCCGCCGTAGAAAATCTCGTACGTTTCCCGGCTCACGTAACCGATGTGCGGCGTCAGGATCGCGTTGTCCAACTCTCGCAGCGGATGGTCCGCGGGCAACGGCTCGACATCGTAGACGTCCAGCGCGGCCGCGGCGATCTTCTTGCCGCGCAACGCCTCCAGCAGCGCCGGCTCGTCCACGATCGGCCCGCGTGAGGTGTTCACCAGCAACGCGGTCGGCTTCATCGCGGCGAATTCGGCCGCACCGACCAGTCCGCGAGTGCGCTCGGACAGTACCAAGTGGACTGACAGCACATCGGCCCGCGCAAACAAGTCCTCTTTGGACACTGCGGTGACGCCGTGTTCGGCCGCCCGCTCCGGGGTGAGATTCTGGCTCCAGGCAATCGGTTTCATCCCGAACGCCTGGCCGATCCGGGCGACCTCGGTGCCCAGCCTGCCGAGACCGAGCAGGCCGAGTGTCTTGTCCCGCAATGCCATCCCGAGACCGACCTGCCAGCCGCCCTCGCGCATCGAACGGAATTCCAGGGGCAGATTTCGCGCGCCGGCCAGGATGAGCGCCCACGCGTGTTCCACTGTCGGCGCGGCGAGGGCACCGGTCGCGGACACCACGACGCCGCACCGCTTAGCCGCGTCCAGGTCGATCGCCGCGTTCCGCCGGCCGGTGCTGACCAGCAGTTTCAGCTCGGGCAGCCGGTCGAACACGGCGGCCGGGAACGGCGTGCGCTCGCGCATCGCGACCACGACGTCGAACCCGGCCAGCCGCGCGACGACCTCGTCCGGCCCGGCGAACGGCTCGGTGAACACCTCGATCTCCGCCTCGAGCGACTCCCACTCCGCGCACTGGAGAGCCACGTTCTGATAGTCGTCGAGGATCGCGATCTTCATGCCGCCCACCGTAACCCGCGGGTCAGGCGTTCCGCGCCCGCTCGATGATCTCGTCGATCACATCGTTCTTCGCGTCAGCGTAATTCTGGACGTACTCCCACACGCGAGCGGCGAGTTCGCGTTTCTTCGCCAGGTACAGCGCCAGCTCCTCCGGATGACCGCGCAGCCGGTTCCGGAAAAGCAGATAGCGTTCGGTCTGGCCGTTGCCCGGCGAGTGGACGTGCAGGTTGATGTTCGTGTCCGGACCCTTGAAGCAGCGGTGCTTCTCCCAGTCCGGCTCGCGGATCACCAGCCGGTAGCCCGCGGCTTCGAGGTCGGGCACGTAAGCGTCTTCGTCGTCCGAATCAGGCACTTCGAGCAGAATGTCGACGATCGGCTTGGCCGCGAGCCCCGGTACCGACGTGGACCCGACGTGTTCGAGCAGCAGCACGCGTTCCCCGAGCGCGGCGCGGATCCGCTCCGCCTCGCGTTCGTAGAGCCGCGGCCATTCCGGGTCGTACTCGGCGAGCGTGATGGTGGTGTCGAGTTTCGGAGCCTCGCCCACCCACGCCGCTTGGATTTCTTTCTCTTCGAACTGTTGCCTGGACACAGTGATCCCCCCTGATGCTGGTTGAAAACAGCCAGCCAGAATATCAGGAAATCGGCAGCGGCAGGATGTTTCCGCTCGCTTCGCGCAGCGCCGCCCGCATCTCCTCGCGCGGCGCCGGCTGCCCGGTGAAATGCTCCGCTTGCCCGAATGCCTGGTGCAGCAACATGTCGAGCCCGGTCGCGAGCCGCCCGCCGCGCCGCTGCACCGCCTCGGCCAGCGGGGTCGGCCACGGGTGGTAGATGACGTCGAGCACGCTGCCGACCCGGGACAGCTCCGCGATGTGCGGCACGACCGCGTCCGGCGGCACCGTGTTGACCAGCACCGCTGTGTCGTCCGCCAGGTCCGCGAAGTCCGTTTCGGACCATCGCAGCACGTCCACCGCCAAGCCCGCGCGCTTGGCCGCGTCCACGGTTTCCGAAGCCCGCGCTGGTTCCCGTACCACCAAACGCACCGTCGTGACGCCCAGCGCGGCCAACCCGACGACTGCGGCGGCAGCGGTGCCGCCCGCGCCGAGCACCACTGCCTGGTCGCTAACCGAAGGCGAGTAGCCACCGGCGTACTGCAGGGCTCCGGTCACTCCGTCGACGTCGGTGCAGTCGGCGAGCCAGCCGTCCGCGCGACGCACGAGCGTGTTCGCCGCACCGACCGCGGCCGCGCGAGGGGTGACCTCGGCGGCGTGGTCGAGCGCGGCCCGTTTGCCCGGCATGGTGACCGAAAGGCCGACCCACTCCGGGCCGAGGCCGTCGACGAACCCGGGCAGCTCGGCGGCGTCCGTCTCGACCCGGTCGTAGGTCCAGCCGTCCAGGCCCAGCGCCGCGAACGCCGCGCGGTGCAGCACCGGCGACAGCGAATGCGCCACCGGCTTGCCCAGCACCGCCGCGCGGCGCGGCCGGTCATTTGATGACGCCACGCTGCTCCGCCAGGGCGATGTTCTGGTTGTGCTGGTCGTACGTGACCGCGAAGCAGGAATGCCCGTCCTTCTCGCACTTCACGAAGTACGCCCAGTCGCCAGGGGTCGGGCTGACCGCGGCCTTGATCGCGTCCATGCTGGGCACCGCGATCGGCGTCGGCGGGAGACCGTAGTTGGCGTAGGTGTTGTACGGTCCCGCTTTCGCCCGGTCCTCGGGTTTGGTGAGCAGCGTCGGGCGGTCCAGCACGTAGTTGACCGTGGAGTCCAGCCCCAGCCGGATGCGCTGCGCGAGCCGGTTGTAGATCACCCGCGAGACCTTGCCGAAGTCCGGTTTGATCGCCTCGCGTTCGATGAGCGACGCGATGATCAGCGTCTCGTACGGCGATTTCCCCGGCCCGGTGTTCTGCGCGGTGAGCCCGGCCGCCTGGATCGAATCGGCCGACTGCTTCACCAGGTCGGTGAGCAGTTCGGTCGCGCTCCACCCGGGTTTCACGTCGTACACGCCCGGTGCGATCAGACCTTCGAGCCGTTTGTCCTTGCTCAGCGCCTTGCCCGCGTCGGCCAGCGCCCACTCCGGCGCGCCGAGCGCCTTGAGGTCGGCATCGGCGACGGTCTTGCGCAGCTGGTCGACCGGAATGCAGGTGCTCTTGCCGTTCAAAGTCGCGCACGAGGCCTTCGACATCAAGCTGAACACGCCCGGCGTGACCTTGCCGTCGGGCTGGGTGATGTCGTCGAACTGCGTGTACGGCCGGATTTCCAGCCGCCCGACGCGCGCCGCGGGCGACGTGATCAGGTCGACCGCGTTCTCGCCGGACATGTGCTGACGCAGCAGGTAATAACCCTGCTGGATCTTGCTGAGCGCGGTGTTTTCCGCGCCCGCCTTCACGAACGCCCGGGAACTCGCGACCACGCCCGCGTCGGTGAGCTTCGCGCCGATCGCGGACGTCGTGTCGCCCTGTTCGACCTGCACGAGCGCGTCGCCTTCGCCGGAACCGTCGAAGTCCGCGTAGCCGAAGATCTTCTGGTACCCGAAATAGGCACCGCCGCTGAGCAGGACGAGCACGAGCACCGCGGCGATCCAGCCGATCGCGCGCTTGCGCTTCTTGCGGGGTTTCTTCGCGGGCGGCTCCTCGACCGGCGGCTCGGTGCCGTCTTCGGGGTAGCCGTCCTCGTCGTAACCGTCTTCGTAGCCGTCCTCGTCGTAGGCGGCGTGCTCGTCGTACTCGCCGTATTCGTCGTACTCGTCTTCGAAGAGACCGTCGATCGGCTGTTCGTCCGGGTGCTCCGGTTCGTGCGCGGCGGGCACGGTCGGGATCACCTCGGTGGGCTGCTCGACCGGCTGCCGACGCGGTGGCTGGTTGCGCGGATCACGCGGCATCGACGCGTCCGCGAAGCGCGGATCACGCGGCATGGAGGCGTCAGCGAACCGGGGGTCGCGTGGCATCGAAGCCTCAGCGAAGCGAGGATCCGGCGGCATCGACGCATCGGCGAAGCGAGGATCGCGCGGCATCGAAGCCTCGGCGAACCGAGGATCCGGCGGCATCGAGCCGTCCGGCGGCGGCGCGGGCGCGCGGCGAGCCGGAGGCGGCATTTCCGGTGCCCGGCGACGGCCAGGCGCGGCAGCTTCCACCGGCGCGTCGACGTCGTCCCGGCGGCGACGGCCGGACGGCGGCTCGACGTCGACCGGCGGCGGGATGTCCTCGCGCCGACGGCGACGGCCGGCAGGCGGCTCGCTCGGCGGAGGCGGCGGGGGTGCGTCCTCAAGACGACGACGGCCTGCCGGAGGTTCGGCATCGACCGGCGGGACGTCTTCGCGCCGACGGCGCCGACCGGCGGGCGGCTCGACGTCCGCGGGCGGAACGTCGTTCCCGGCCACCGGTGCGTCGCCTGGAGTTATGCGGCGCGGACGGGCGCGCGGGAGGTCGTCGGCCGCGTGCGGCGGCAAATCCCAGTTCTCCGTCGACCGTTGCGGCCGTTCCTGCGGCGCGGCCGGACGCCGGCGCCGGGGCGGCGGCGCGTCGGCAGCAGCGCGACGCGGCGGTTCGGCAGGAGGCACCGCGTCCGGTGCGACGCGACGGGTCGCTTCGCCGGCCGGACGAGGCCCGGGCTCGGGTGCGCGCCGCCGTCCTTCCGCGGCGGGAGGACGCGGTGGCACGTCGCCACGCGGACGTCGTCGTTCGCCAGGCGGCATGCCCTCGGCTGCCGCACGGCGAGGAGGAGGTTCGTCTTCAGGCTCGCGTCGCCTGCGCCGTCCGCCCGGAGCGCCGGAACCCGCTGCGGGCTCCGGGAAATCCGGTGTGTCGGGGTTGCGCAGCCGACGGCGGCCACCCGGGTTCCCGGGGCCGCGGGGGTCGGTCATGAGTCGCCTTTCCGGGCGCGGTGCGCGGCGGCGGCGTCGAGCCAGGCTTGCAAAATCTCGACTGCCGCTGCCTGGTCGACCACGGCGCGCTGCTTGCGTCCCTTGACCCCCCGCTGGGACAGCATTCGCGACGCGGTGACCGTCGTCAACCGCTCGTCTGCCAGCCGCACGGGCACGTCCCCCACGCGCCCGGCGAGCTTCTCCGCATACGCGAGCGCGAGGTCCGCGGCCGCGCCCTGCCGGTTCGCCAACGTCCTCGGCAAGCCCACGATCACCTCGACCACCTCGTGTTCGGTGACGAGGTCGGCAAGCCGGTCCAGATCGCTGTCGTCCTTCGCATCACGGGAGAGGGTAACGAGCGGGCTCGCGAGGACGGGGGCGGGATCGCTCAGCGCGACTCCCACCCGGACAGACCCGACATCGACCGCGAGCCGCCTGCCCCGCCCCGGATCGGTCTCGCCGGGCCGATCCGGGCCTCTCCGGGGTTTAGCGGCCAAGGTTCGCGACCGCCGCGCGCAGCGCCGTCACGGCCTGCTCCGCGCCCGCTGGGTTGCTGCCGCCGCCTTGGGCCATGTCCGGCTTGCCGCCGCCGCGCCCGCCGATCGCCTCGGCGAACGACGGCACGAGCTTGCCCGCCGCGATTCCCTTGTCGCGCGCCGCCGAGGTCGTGGCGACTACGAAGGCCACCTTCTCCCCCGAAGGCGCGAACAGCGCGACGACACCGGCGCGGTCGCCGAGGCGGCCGCGGATGTCCGAGGCGAGCGCGCGCAGGCCGTTGCCGTCGACGTCCGGCACGACCTCGGCGACGACCGAGACGCCGGAGACGTCCTCCGCCTTGTCCGCCAGCGCGCGCGCCGAGCCGAGCACCTGCTGCGTGCGCAGCTGCTCGATCTCCTTCTCCGCGTTCTTCAGCCGGGACAGCACGTCCTCGATCCGGCCGGGCAGTTCGTCCGACGGCACCTTGAACGTGTTCGCCAGCTGCGACACGAGCAGCTGCTCCTTGCGGACGTGCTTGAGCGCGTCCGGCCCGACCAGCGCCTCGACGCGGTGCACGCCGGAGCCGACCGACGCGTCCGACACCAGCTTGACCAGGCCGAGCTGGCCGATCCGGCCGACGTGCGTGCCGCCGCACAGCTCGCGCGAGTACTCGCCCATGTCGACGACGCGGACGTCGTTGCCGTACTTCTCGCCGAACAGCGCGACCGCGCCCAGTTCGAGGGCCTTGTCCTTGGTCGTGGTGTAGCTCTGCACCTCGACGTCGGTCTGCAGGTAGTCGTTCACTTCCTGCTCGACCTCGGTGAGGATGTCAGTCGACACCGCGCCCGGCGTGGTGAAGTCGAACCGCATCCGGCCCGGCGCGTTGAGCGAACCGGCCTGCGCCGCTCGCTTGCCGTACGCCCCGCGAACCGCCGCGTGCACGAGGTGCGTGGCCGAGTGCGAGCGCTCGATCGAGAGCCGGCGGTTCGCGTCGACCGATCCGGTGAGCCGGGTGTCGATCCCGACCTCGCCCTGGGTGACCTCGACGCGGTGCACGAACAGGCCCGGCACGATCTTCTGCACGTCGAGCACCTTCAGCTCGACGCCGTCGCCGACCAGGACGCCGGTGTCGGCGATCTGCCCGCCGCTCTCGGCGTAGAACGGGGTGCGGTCGAGCACCAGCTCGGCCTTGTGACCCGCGGCGACGCTGCGCACCGGCAGACCGTCTTCGAGCAGGCCGACGACCTTCGCGTCCGCCTGCAGCTCGGTGTAGCCGAGGAATTCGGTTTCGCCGTGCTGCTCCAGCACCTTGCGGTACTCGGACAGGTCGCCGTGGCCGCTCTTGCGGGAGGCCGCGTCCGCCTTCGCGCGCTTGCGCTGCTCCTCCATGAGCGTGCGGAAGCCGTCCTCGTCGACGGTCAGGCCCTGTTCGGCCGCCATTTCGAGGGTCAGGTCGATCGGGAAGCCGTAGGTGTCGTGCAGCTGGAACGCCTTGTCGCCGGCGAGCACGTCGCCGCCGCCCTTCTTCGTCTCGGCCGCGGCCAGGTCGAAGATCCGCGAACCGCTGGTGAGGGTGGCGAGGAACGCCTCCTCCTCGACGCGCACGACCTCGGAGATCCGGTCGAAGCCGCTGATCAGCTCGGGGTAGGTCGGGCCCATGGTCTGGCTGACGACCTTCGCGAACTCCTGCAGCACCGGCTCCTGCACGCCCAGCAGGCGCGTGGAGCGGACGATGCGGCGCAGCAGCCGGCGCAGCACGTAGCCGCGGCCGTCGTTGCCCGGGGTGACGCCGTCGCCGATCAGCAGCACGCCGGTGCGCGCGTGGTCGGCGATGACGCGGAAGCGGACGTCGTCGGCGTGGTTGTTGCCGTAGCGGCGGCCGGAGAACTCCTCGGCGCGGCCGATCACCGGGCGCACCAGGTCGGTCTCGTACACGTTCTCGACGCCCTGCAGGATCGTCGCGACGCGCTCGACGCCCATGCCGGTGTCGATGTTCTTCTTCGGCAGTTCTCCGATCGGCGGGTGGCCCAGCTTCGGGCTCAGATCGCCGCGGACGTCCTGCATGAAGACGAGGTTCCAGATCTCGATGTAGCGGTCCTCGTCGGCGACCGGGCCGCCCTCGCGGCCGTAGGCCGGGCCGCGGTCGTAGTAGATCTCCGAACACGGGCCGCCGGGACCGGGCACGCCCATGTCCCAGTAGTTGTCCTTGCCGTCGCGGACCTGGATCCGGTCGCTGGGCAGGCCGGTGAGCTTGCGCCACAGCCCGGCCGCCTCGCTGTCCTTCTCGTAGACGGTCGCCCAGATCCGGTCCGGGTCGAGGCCGAAGCCGCCGTCGTCCTGGGACTTGGTGATCAGCTCCCAGGCGTTCTCGATCGCGCCTTCCTTGAAGTAGTCGCCGAACGAGAAGTTGCCCGCCATCTGGAAGAACGTGTTGTGCCGGGTGGTCTTGCCGACCTCGTCGATGTCCGGCGTGCGCACGCACTTCTGCACCGAGGTCGCGCGCGGGTACGGCGGCGGGGCCTCGCCGAGGAAGTACGGCTTGAACTGGACCATGCCCGCGTTGACGAACAGCAGGTTCGGGTCGTCGAGGATCAGCGGGGCGCTCGGCACGCGCGTGTGGCCGCGGCTCTCGAAATGGCGCAGGAAACGGTCAGTGATCTCGTGTGTGTCCACGGGTACGTCCTTGTGCTGAAGACCCGGCTTCGGCCGGGGAAGGAAACGGGGGTCGGAGGCGGCGGAAGGCGCGCGGAGATCAGCCCTCCGCCCGGCGAGCTCGCCGGGCGGGGCGACGTGCCGCGTGCCTGCCCGCGCCCGAAGGCGGCGAGACGGCGGCGGTCCGCTCCTCGACCATGTCGTGCAGCTCCTGTTCCCGTTCGTTCATCCCAGCGCGCACCTCGGCGCCGAACGACCCGACGGCGCCCGCGAGTTCCCGCACGGCGTCGCCCAGGTTCGATGCTAACCCAGCGGGCGTGGCCTGACGAGCCGTTTCGCTGGCCTTGCGGCTCAGCGCGACCCCGGCGACGACCCCGACCCCGAGCCAGAACAGCCGCTTCATTTCTTGCCCCGCCGGGCCGGGCGCTGCGCCTTGGCGGCCTTCGCGTCCTGCTTCTTGCGGCGCGCGCGGATCGCCTTGCTGATTCCGTAGGACAGCGCGGCGGTCTTCACCAGCGGGCCGCCGAGCGTGGCGGTGAACACCGACGAGAGCGCGGACACGTTGCCGCTCACCGCCTGCGCGTTCGAGGTGATCCCGTCGACCCGCTCGAGTTGCGCGTTGACGTGCGTGATCGTCTCGTTGGCGCCGATCAGGATCGGGTCGCTGTTCTCGTGCGCCTTGCGGATCGCGATCGTCGCCTCGTCCAGCGTGCGGCCGAGCTTGAGCAGCGGGATCGCCAGCAGCAAGACCAGCAGTACGAAAGCTCCTGCGGCGATCAGCGCGGCGATCTGCCCTGCCGACACGGGCCCTCCTCGGGTGGTGCGGGGTCTTAGGTGGTGTGAGGTTACCGCCTGCGGCGCTTCTCGGCGGGGACCCCCCGCCGAGACGGTCACCCAACGGAGTCGCCGACGCGGAAAACCGTTCGCGGAGACGCGTCCGGGCTGGTCTCCTCGGCCTATGGACTCCTCGAACGGACGCGGGCCGCTCCCTCGCGTGCTCGCCGGACCGGGCGGCCCCGCCGCCGACGTCCTCGCTGATTTGCCCGGCACCGATCTGACGACGCTGCAACTGGAAGTGGCCCGGCGCCGGGCAGCGAAACTGCGCGGACCAGACGTCCTGCGCCGCTACCGCGCGGACCGTTTCACCACGCCCGCGCCGCTCGCTTTCGACGTGCTCCGCCAGGTCGAAGACGCCCTGCTTTCCGCCGCCCCGCCGGAATTCGACCGGGTCGTGCTCTCTCCGGTGACCCCGCTCGGCACTCATTCCACAGTGGCCGGACTCGCCCAGCACCGAGTCGTGCCGACCGGCCGCGGCACCGAAGTCGCCGCGGACCCGACGAACGGCCTGGCGCTGGAAGCCGCAGTCCGGCGCAGCGGTTCCGCACCGGTGCGGCTCGCCACCGTGCAACGCGTCGTGCGAGCCCAGCCCCCAGGGCCCGGACTCTTCGCCCACTTCTCGCTCTTCGCCGCCGTCACCGCGGGCCGCGACCGCGGCAGCCTGGCCTTCGAACGCGAACACCTGGTGGAGCACGCCCGGTTCCTCACCACCGCAGTGCGCGCCGCCGGTGCCCGCGCAGCAGGCTTCCAAGTGACCACTTTGGACAGTCGCTTCGCCGATTTCGCCGCTTCAGTGCAGGAAGCCTTGCCCGACGTAACCGTCTCCGACGACCCGGACCGCGCCGTCGGCCGCGACTATTACTCGGGCCTCTGCTTCACCGTCACCGCCGACTTCGGCGCCGGACCAGCCGCAGTCGGCGACGGCGGCTTCACCCCATGGACCGCACGACTGCTCGGAAACGCGAAGGAGCGCCTGATCATCTCCGGCATCGGCGTGGACCGGGTCGCGTCGCTGCTCAACTCCCCTTCTTGACGATCCCCTCGTACACCGCCGCCATGTCGTCCTCGCCGTGCCCTGCCTTGACCGCAGCCTCCAGATGCGCCAACGCAGCCGCCGCGCCGCCGACGTCGATCGCCTGCCCCGCCGCTTCGACGACGAGCCGCGCGTCCTTCGCCGCGAGCGAAGCCGGGAAGCTGGCCGGATACTCGCCGGACAGCATCATCGGCCCCTTCGCTCGCGCGTAAGGGACGTCGAATCCCGTGCCGCTCATGACGTCGAAGAACAGTTTCGGGTCGACCCCCAGCACCTTCGCGAGGGCAAGGCTCTCCCCCGTACCGTTGGTGAGCGCGAGAATCCAAGCGTTCATCACCAGTTTGAGCCGCGTCGCCGTGCCAGGCTCGGTACCAAGCCAACGAGTCTTCGACCCAATCGCGTCGAACACCTGCGCAGCACCGTCGTGCACGTTGTCCGGCCCAGCTGCGAGCACCTGCAACTGCCCTTGTTCAGCAGGCCCCTTCGTTCCCATCACCGGACAATCGACAAACGGAACCCCCGCCGCGACAGCCGCCTCCGCAAGCCGATCAGCCCACTCGACGCCGACAGTGCTGGTCTGCAGCCAAATCGTCCCCGGTTCCAGCGAAAGCCCACGAAACACCTCAGCGACCGCAGGCCCGTCAGCGAGCATGGTGACCAGGAAATCGGCCCCCTTCACCGCCTCGCCAGGAGACCCGACGACAGTGACGCCTTCAGCAGCAAGCGGCTCCGCCTTGGCGCGAGTACGGTTCCAGGCCCGCACGGTCAACCCAGCGCGAGCAAGATTGGCGGCCATCGGACGGCCCATGATCCCGGTGCCGAGGAATGCGACTGTGGTCATCGGGCCATCGTGCCGCCAGGCGCGCTAATCGGCAGGATCAGCGCCTCCCCGCACACGACTTGAATTCCCTCAACGCCCCCTTCGCATCCCGCCCCACCTGCCACGATGCGCCCCCAACGCACCTGACCCACCCACTTCCGCATTGGGGCGCAAGCCCCACTCTCTAAACCCCCGCCACCACACCCAAAGAAACCCAGGCAGCCACTCCCCGCCCTGCACCCCGATACGAAGCCAAAAATGCGGGAGGAGGGTGCTTGTCAAGGCATCATTCCCGCC